>JBNLAL010000122.1:0-5352 GCA_050302115.1 Gammaproteobacteria bacterium
AAACTGTTAACTTCAAATAGAGAAGGGGTCTTTCGACCCCTTCTTTTTACTTCAGCAATCAACAATTATTTATTGTTGATGTACATGGTGACTTCGAAACCAAAACGAATGTCACTGTATTCTGGAGTTTCCCATTTCATGCTTTTTCTCCTCAAAGAATAAGTTTTTGTTAAAAGAAGCCAATATAAATCGGCACACAATTTTTCTGTGCAACTAACTGTTAGTCATCATTCGTGCCAAAATCTGACGGCAAAAAAAATATAATAAATTCAATAATGTAGAAATATTTTTACTATTTAGAGTTTTACTCGTAACGAAAATTTTGGTTAATATCATCCATTTTTTGGTTCTTTTGAACCATATCTGGGTTATACTCAGTCTATGTCTCTCCGGCGGCCCAAGTCCTTAAAAAACCTCATATTTCGTCATGAAATAGCTATATTGCTTCTCGTTGCGGTTACTGGTGCGATCGGGTCCAGTTCGGCTTATTTTTGGCAAAACAATTCTGCCGAGTCTGTTCGCATCAACACAATGTTTTTCCTTGCAGAGCAGATACGGGGAGAACTGTATGCACAGATTCAGGAAATGATCAGAGCAAGGGTGCTGGAAGATAAACGTGCGTTTGAAGCGTATCCGGAATATTCACGTAGTATTTCTGAGCGTTTTAACGAGTTGCGGCGACGTTCACATTCCCGTGAAGAGGATATCGCTATACAGGAACTTAATCAGTCTTATCGTGAACTACAACGTGATATGAATAATATATTCACCGATCCGTATATTGCGAACAGGCTCGCTAGAATTCAAATACTCAATCCTCAATTTGCACAACAGATGGTCGGTAAGTTTGAAGCTCGCCATCGTGATTTTAAAAAAGTGTTAAGCCGAGAGCATGAATTATTAGATGAAACGTTGAAAACCTGGACGAAATTTGCCCCATTTATTATTCCAATTCCATTAATCATAGCAATCATGATTGTGTTGTATACGCGTCGCGTCATGCAAACCGGTTTTATTAAACCCATAGCTAATGTTATGCAAGGTGCGAAAGAGATAAGCCATGGTGATCTGGATTATCGAATTGATGAAGTTGGCGTTGAGGAAGTATCTAATCTCGCTGTAGCGATAAATAAAATGGCGAAAGATCTGGAGGAAAATAGCAATGCTCTGGTTGAGAACGAAAAACAGGCAGCATTAGGTTCACTTGTTCCTGTTGTTGCACATAACATAAGAAATCCTCTTGCCAGCATCCGTGCCACAGCACAATTATTGGAACACGCTGAAAATCAGGAAGAAATTAACGAATCCAAAAATGAAATTATTGAGACTATAGATCGTCTGGGGCGTTGGGTGAGTTCTCTGGTATCCTATTTACACCCGTTAAAACCCAATCTTGTGATGGCAAAACCAACCGATCTTGTAGATGCAGCATTAAGGTTGTTAACAAATAAAATTGAAGATAAAAATATTAAAATAATCAAACAAGGTTGGGAGCATGATCATCCCTTAAGTGTTGATCCTGATTTAATGGAGCAGGCCTTGTATAGTTTGTTGGCGAATGCAGTTGATGCGACTCCTGCATCCGGTACGATCAAGGTAAGTTTGACTAATCCTGAAGAATATATCGAAATCCATATTTTCGATAGTGGACCGGGTTTACCGTTTGCACCAAAATCAGGTGACCTTGAGCCAGGTCCATCCACCAAGCGTTTTGGCACCGGGCTAGGTATTCCTATTGCATTCAAGATTTGTCAGAAGCATGGCTGGAATTTAACATTTAATGTTCATGAAGGAGAAGGCACTGAGGTCATTGTTGCAGCACCCATCCATCAGATTAAAGAGGTAGCAAATTAATGCAGGATTCTTTTGAAATGTCAGCTGAAGTCCCTGTTTTGCAAAAGCAGATTTTATTGATTGAGGATGAAAATGTATTTGCCAAAGCAGTTAAAAAACATTTGCAGCGTTCCGGTTTTAATGTGGAATGGGCCGGTGATTTGGAAACAGCCAGGAAATTATATAAGGAATTTCAACCTGACATGGTTTTACTTGATATGCGCTTACCTGATGGTTCTGGTCTGGATTTACTTTCTGAAATAAAAACATCCAGTGCTAATGCGGCGGTGTTGGTAATGTCAGCCTATGGAGAGTTGGAGGATGCTGTTTCGGCAATGAAACTCGGTGCATCGGATTATTTAAAAAAGCCGATTGATCTGGATGAGCTGTTAATCAATGTTAAAAAGGTATTGGATAAAAACGAACTCACACAAAAATTAACCTATTCGGTTAAACGTGAGCAACATGCTGCTGAGACTGTAGAATTTCTTGGGCAATGTAAGCAGATAAAAAATGTTCGACAACAGGTCGAACGCATCTCACATTTATCAAAAACAGCAGAAGTTATACCTCCTACAGTTTTAATTCTAGGTGAAACGGGAACGGGTAAGGATGTTGTTGCCCGTTTATTACATGCTAATAGTGCACGATATGAAAAACCATTTGTGCATGTTGATTGTGCTTCGTTGCCCAAAGATTTAATAGAATCGGAATTGTTCGGTCATGAAAAAGGAGCATTTACTAATGCGCATGTCGCTCGTACCGGTTTAATCGAAGCAGCAGAAGACGGTGTCTTGTTTCTTGATGAGATCGGTGAGTTGCCAATGGACCTGCAATCCAAATTATTGGCTGTCCTGGAAAGGAGAACATTAAGACGTGTTGGTACCACACAGGAACGTTCTGTAGCCGCCTGGATTATAGCTGCAACGAACCGTGATATAGAAGACTTATCTGAAAAAGGTGAATTTCGTTCTGATCTTTATTATCGTTTAAATGTCATGTCTTTAACCATGCCTGCATTACGTGAACGAGGAAAAGACATTCTGTTATTGGCAGATCACTTTGCTACACAAACAGCCCGACGCTATGGCATCAACTTCGAAGGATTCTCTGATGAGGCAAGTGATACACTACTTGAATATCAGTGGCATGGAAACGTTCGCGAGATGAAGCATTTAATTGAGCGTGCCGTGTTATTAAGTGGTGGTGGATTACTGGAAGCAGATTTATTAGGACTCGAAGTTAAACATGAAGATAAAGCAGAGGCCGCAGAGATTAAGGATGATTTAACATTGGGTGAAGCAGAATTACAATTAATCAAACAGGCACTGGAAAGGACGAATAGAAATGTTTCTAAAGCAGCAAGAGAATTAGGTATTACAAGGATGGCATTACGTTATCGAATGAAAAAATACAACCTTTAGTTTTTTTAGAATTACAAGTAATGATATTGAGAGTAGTTAATAAAAAATCATAATTTAATGTTAAAGAAAAATAAAAAAATATCTAAAAAGCATGAATTACAAGCCTCAAAAATGTTACAGACTGCCTATCAAATTCACCAGTCAGGTAATTTGAAAGAAGCAGAAGAATGCTATAAATCTATAATAAAAAAGTTTCCAAACTATCCAAATGCAATATGTATGTTGGGAGTGGTTACACATCAATCGGGAAATAGTGAGCTGGCAATAAACTATTTTGAAAAAGCACTAACGATCAAAAAAGATTTTGTCGAAGCACATTATAATTTGGGAAATGCATTATGTTTTTTAGGGGAGTTTGAAAAATCCATACAACATTTTGAGCAAGTTATAAAACGCAACCCGACTTTTCCAGAAGCCTATAATAATCTTGGAAATGTATATAAAGAATTGGGTCAACAGGAAAAAGCAGTAGAATATTATGAAAAAGCTATTTCTGTAAGACCTGATTATATTGAAGCATACAATAACCTGGGCATTACGCTGGTAGAATTGGGAAGACAGAGTGATGCCGTTTCCATGTATGAATCAGCAATCAGGTTAAAACCTAATTATGCTGAGGCATATCATAATTTATCAATTGTGAAACCGGATCAGAAATATATTCCAGAGATACAGAAGCTATTGGATCGTACGGGCACTTCAGATGAAGAGGCCATGCGGTACCATTTTGCTCTGGGTAATATATATTACAATGACAATGACTATAAGAATTCTTTTGAGCATTTTCGAGATGCTAATCAATTGAATCGTAAAAAAATAACCTATAGTGCGCATGAACATTCAGCATATATTGATAAACTAATTAATATATATACAAAGAAATATTTTCAGGAAATTAGAGAATTTGGGTCAGGCTCAGAAATACCTGTTTTTATTATCGGCATGCCTCGTTCAGGCACGACCTTGTTGGAACAAGTTTTATCTACTCATCCAGATATATATGGGGCTGGAGAATTGGCATTTTTTACTCATCTGGAGAAAAATATTGAAGATGAGACAATTGGTTCAGTTTCATATCCTGAATGTATGGTTTCATGTAGCAACTCTGTTATAAAAGACTATTCTGAAAAATATATAAATGAACTGGAGAACGTTATTGGAAGTAACAGATTTGTAATAGATAAAATGCCGGATAATTTTTTGCGATTAGGGCTTATTAAAACGTTGTTTCCCAAATCCAGGATTATTCATTGTAAACGAAATGTTTTCGATGTGTGTACGTCAATTTATATAAATTATTTTACAGAAGGTGCTATGGAATATGCTTATGATATGCAGGAAATCGGAAAATATTGTTCAGACTACATAAGGTTGATGAAACATTGGCATGATGTTTTCGAGTCTGATATTTATGAAATTGAATATGAAGAACTGGTCACAGAACAGGAGAAAGTAACCCGGCATTTAATTGAATTCCTTGGCTTAGAATGGAATGAAAAATGTTTAAACTTTCATGAGAATAAAAGATCAGTCAAAACCGCGAGTAATGTGCAAGTGCGTAGGCCTATCTATAAAAGTTCAATTGATAACTGGAAAAAATATGATCAATACCTCGAGCCTTTAATAGATATACTTAAAGCAGTGGCATAATAGTATAATGACTAACAATAAAGAGGAGCAGAACAATGGCAAAAGTAAGCATGTCAACCGATCTGGATGTAGCAGCTGATGAACTTTGGAATTTAATCGGTGGTTTTAATGCGTTACCAGATTGGCACCCGGCTGTAGAGAAAAGTGAATTACAGGAAGAAGGACAGATTAGAAAATTAAGTCTGGCCGGTGGTGGTACGATCATCGAAAAACTGGTCAAGAACGATCCGCACGAACGTGTTTATACCTATACGATCGAAGACAGTCCGTTACCGGTTTCCAATTATGAAGCGGAGATAAAGGTCAAAGATAATGGTGAAGGTAAATCCAGTGTGGAATGGTCCAGTGAATTCAGCGCCGAAGGTGCATCAGAATCTGATGCGATGGAAGCAATTCAAGGTATTTACCAAGCAGGATTTGATAACCTGAAAAAAATGTTTGGTGG
>JBNLAL010000123.1:0-5331 GCA_050302115.1 Gammaproteobacteria bacterium
AGAAACCCTGGCTCGATGTGGTGCCACCTGTGGAGCCAAAAATGATGTCGTCATTATTGGTGCTATGAAAGGCGCTAATATTGTAGTTAATGCCATTTCTAAACGTTCCTCTAAAACCACCTTCAAAACTTTTAGTGACAACCTGATTTAACGGTGGATCAGCCAGGAAGGCATTCGGTAAATTACAAGGCGCAGTTTCATCAGCACAAAGTAATTCTATTGGTGTTGGAGCACGTGAAGATTCACTGTAGCTACCATAAACACCATTAGTGGGATTAATACTATAGGTCAGACCAAAGGCTGGATTGATTCGATCAAAGTCGTGTTCACCGTTGAGGGCGGCAGGGTTTGCCGGATTGGCCAGGCTAGTTTGGCTAGACCTATCACCCAAAACGATATGTGAATTGTTGTATCGTGCCGAAGCTGTAATGGATAGTTTTTCATTTACAGAAAAAGTATCCATTGCATAGAAGGACCAAATACGATTATGCGCCTTGATGTTTGTACCATCGCCGGGTACAAAAAGGGATGTACCTGCTGTTCCCCGGTCCGCACTGGCGACTGTGCAGTCAACACCGTTTACCGTACAGTTAAGTGACGCAACTTCTACCGTAGAAAAAAAATCGATTAGTCCCTGTTGATAACCTGCACCAAAGATAAATTGATTCTGGCGACCAAATAAATCACCAAGAAAAGTTGTTTGCAGGTTAGTTCCGAAACCTTCTTGTTCCCTGTTACTAACGTTATTTATGGCATTACGTTCAATACCACCGACAGTTCCATTTATGAATGCCCCATTTTGATCGCTTATACCATCGCCCGCAGTGAATTCTCCTGCATCGCAATTACCGTTATTATTCGCGTCAGTAACATCATCTCCTTCGTATAATAATCCATCGGTACATTCAAGATACTCTGAACCATCACCATTAAAGCTATCTGTTTCATTTTTTCTGTAAAAGGCATTACCACTTATTTGAATAGTTTCGTTTACCCATTGTGTCCCTTCCAGATTCACCATAGTCATGCGATTTTCAGTTATATCAGGATAGGTAAATGCAACCTCTCTGCTTAATTCAAGTAGTTCAGCAGGAGCAGGGCCATTTCCGATCAAGTTTGTATCTGCACGGTTTAATGTAAGGTCAAGTGTCGTATTTAGTGAACGATAACTTAATGCACCAAAAAGATTTAATGCATCAGAAGGTGAGTTGTTACGCCAACCATCTTCATCGAAATAATTTCCTGTCACATAATATCCCCACTTACCATTGTTGCCACCCGACTCAACTGTAGTCACAATGCGTCCGAATGAGCCGCCATAAGTTTCAATGTTATGTCCCGGATGGGTGAAACCGTTTTTGGTTGTAATGGATAATGACCCACCCAATGTATTCAAACCGAAGACCGGATTGGCGCCACCAATCAGGTTGATACTTGCGATAGAAGATTCCGGTACCAGGTCCCAGTTCATGGAATCGCCAAAGGGTTCGTTGATTCGAACACCGTTTTGATAAACGGCCAAACCTTGTGGAAGACCTAGCAGGGGGGATAGGGTATAACCACGATATTGCACATCTGCTTGTAGGGGATTGTTCTGGGCATCATTAACCGTAACGCTTCCCAGGTTACGGTTCATAAATTCAGTCAGGTCAAAACTTTGGCTCTTTTCCAGATCTTCGCTGGTTGCCGATTGAACATTGAATGGAATCAATTCTTCGGGTAATCCGACACCGTGAGTTGGTGTGACACCAATAACTTCAATAGTCTCTTTTTCCTGAACGTTTTCTTCTGCCATAAGTTCGTGAGCAGAAAAGAGTGTAGTAAGTGAAACAGCATAAGCCGCTAAACGAGCAGCAGACATAAAATTTACCCCCACAGTAATATTGTCGTATTTTTTATGAAGGAGGGAGGTTATATAGATAAGTTAATGAATAAAAGAGAGATTTTAGGAAAAATATCAGGAAATATTCCTGAATTTCAGCGTTTAGACATGTTCTTCCAGTAATTCACGTTCTTCATCACTGATCTTGGCATTTTGCAGGCGGTTTTTAATCATATCCTTGCTAATGTGTCCGCCGGTTATCAAATCAGCCTTTTCTTCCGGAGATAACGTATCCATAAAGAAGAGATTGCTGGGTGGAAAGTAACCCACTTCAATAATAATATTTCCTTCGTTTGCCATTTGTCTGAATTTCCCTATATTTTTCTTTAATCGGTCTTCTGCAAATGATTTATCTGCTATCCCGGAAGTATAGATGGCATGGATCTCCATTTTATAACTGATGATATGCGATGGATCTTCAGTTTTTTCTATATCGGCTTCAATATGTTCAAGTCTTGGATGCAATAAGGTACGTAAAGTCTCCAGAATTTCCTGGTCTTCGAGACGTTCTGAATAGATATCCAGGATGTTGTCTATGGGTAATTGGGTATAGGTATCTGTAGTAAATAATTCATTCTGACGATAGGTAAGTAACTTATAAGATCTGAACCCCAGTTGTTGCTGAATGTCGGTTAGATCACGAATATGTTTATTAAATCCCAGAGCACAGACTAACTGAGTATGATTTAGTCCAAGCTCGGCCGCGATAATATTTATCCTTTTAATAAAATCCTTTTCATCTCCTGCACTGGCTTTATAAAAAATTCTAACCAGTTCATCATCAGAGGCAGTCAAAAGTTCAGTAAAACTTGGCATACAGTTAATTAATTTTCCCTACGTGATTTTATGTAATCATAAAGTATTTTTTTCTCTATCGCAGAAATCTCAGGATCCCCGAGTCTCATCTCAATCAGGTTATTGGGTATTAAACCTTTATCCAGAAGTTTCTTCTTTTCCTGAGGTAATATGGTGTCTCTAAAAAAAATATCCCCGGCAGGAATAATCTTGCTTTCAACAATCAAGCTTACTTCATTTAATAATGCTCGAAAACCACTGTCGGATTGTTCAAGACGTTTTTCAACGAAGTCGAGACTGACTATCTCATCGGAATAGATACTGCGCATCTCTTCTTTATATTTGTCTATTATTAAAGAGTTGACTGTTTCTTCTATACGTTTTTCTATTGTCTTCAAACGACTGGCCAATAAGTATTCCATTATATGTCTGTTTTGCGGGTCGTCCTTGATTGTCGAGTAGATCGACAGGATATTGTCCAGGGTTAATAATTTATAAATATCCGTTGTGAAATATTCGTTACGTTCATGGGCAAGTGCATCATAATTCTCAAAGCCCAGAATGAGAGGGATTTCCGGAAGTTCTCTTACAGCTTTATTAAAACCGATGGCACAAATTAATTGGGCTTCACGCAGTTTTAACTTCATTGCAATTTCTTCAGCTTTATCAGCGTCTGCTGAGTCAGAGGCATTGAATTTATATAAAAGCTGAAGCAGCTCTTCTTCGTTTAACTTGAGGATTTCCTTAAACGAGGCCATTATTATTAATCCCCGTTTACACGTTATTGCAACAGGCTTTGCAAAATGCCGGTATTACGTACCCAGGGTTTGCTGTTTTGCACTGTTTTGGGTAGTTGTTTGATATTAAGTTCTGCATTGTTAAAACTGTCATATATTCCGTATATCGCAGTATAACGGGTAATGCCTTTAACGTTTACAACTATGTAACCTGCATTCGAGTCAAGCCCAAGGTTTTTTATATATTTGATAATGTCATTTTCATTAACGACACTGGCTAATTGTATCGTGTAATTGTCTGCTGGTTGTTGTCTGAGCCAATCGCTCAGGTTTAGTTCGTGCTTTTTAGTATCAGCTTGTTCATTTTCCGTTACTGATTTTGGCTGGATAGCTTGTTCTTTTGCAGGGTTGCTTTCTGATTGTAGATTTTCCTGAGGTTTGTTGGAGATTTTTTCTGGTTCAATCTTAAATGTACGAAGTTTCTCAATTGCTTCTTGTAAACCCTGATCGGCTGCTAATTGATACCATTCTCGGGCTTTAGCAAGGTCTTTATTTACCCCATATCCATTTTCATGAAAGACACCAAGATTAAATTGAGCCTGGGCAATACCCTGTTCGGCAGATTTATTAAACCATTTGAGTGCTTCGGCATAATCTTTAGGTTTACTTTGACCAAACGCATACATAACGGCAAGACTATATTGTGCATTTCCATGTCCCTGTTTGGCAGCGTCTTCGAAAAGTTTTGCTGCTTTTACGTAATCTTTGGCAATACCTATGCCACGGTAATACATTAAGCCAAGGTTAAACTGCGAATCAGCAATGCCCGCATTGGCAGACATTTCCCACCATTTTGCGGCTTCCTGGTAGTTTTGTTCTACACCGTGACCCTGGAAATATTTAACGCCAAGGTCATGCTGTACCAGTGGTACTCCCTGTTCAGCTGCCATTCGATACCATTTAATCGATTGCGCTGAATCTTTTTTAACACCATGACCGTAGTCATACATTAAACCCATTGTGATTTGAGCTTGTGAGTTACCCTGTTCCGCAAGCGGCTTGAGTATTTCAAGCGCACGTTTGTAGTCTTTATGAAGATAAGCCTGTTTCCCTTCTTCATAAGTTGCAGCGAATGCAGTTTGAAAAAGAAAAACAGATGCTAAAAAAAGTAATGATAAAAAAATCCGTTTGTTTGGAACCACTACTTGTTTCCCTGATACCATATTCTTTGTTTTTTATTTAGTTAAAAGTTATGCCATCGTTTTTGCCAGTGCAAAGACTTCCTCTGCATCAAATAACTGATCATTACTTTCAAAAAGTTTTTCGATACAGGCTCTATGTAAAGCAAGCTTAAGTGTACCAAATCCAATTGCTCCCCATATAATTTTTCCATTGCGGTCTTTGCCTCTGTCCATCATGTCTGTACCGCCAATTCCTATTGGGGGAGTCGCATTCGCATCAGCCATCAATTGTATATTACTATTGTTTTCCCAATGCTCTGGTTTTAATAGTTCTATACCAGCAGCACCGGTAGCAAAAACAACCTGGGCATCCTCGATCAATTTGCCTCTAGAGTCATAATCGCCGGCAGCAGCAGGAGTAATATCAACATCAAAACTATTTTTAATATCTGAGCATGCCTGTTCTGCACGGCTCATATCACGTGAACTGATGATGACTTCACTAGCCCCTTCTTTAGCTAACATGACAGCCGCACGTCTCCCGACGGGACCAGTACCAGCAAGCACAACTGCCTTTTTACCTTTAATTTCGCCACTGCTTAACAATTTGGCAACACCTGCTGCGGCAGTGGTATTACTGCCATTACTATCGAGCATGACGGATACACGAAAATCGGCAAAAAAGTTTTTTTGCACAGCTTTGAACAGTTTCTCTCCGGCAACCATATCACTACCA
>JBNLAL010000124.1:0-5331 GCA_050302115.1 Gammaproteobacteria bacterium
TTTTACGGAAGGTCGTATCAATGCAATTGAATCCGCATTAGCTGAAGCGCAAATTATTGATGTCAAGACCATTGATGCGGAAGGTCGTGTTGTCTTTGGTGCTACCGTTGATTTGTTAAACATGGAAACAGATAAAGAAGTCACATATCAGATTGTAGGTGAAGAAGAAGCCGATATTAATGAAGGTTTGATCTCGATTACGTCACCTATTGCACGTGCCCTGGTAGGTAAATCAGAAGGCGATGTGGTTGATGTGAATGCCCCAAGTGGTGTGATTGAGTATGAGATATTAGAAGTAAAATATATTTAATTTATAAATTCAAATATAGTTACTTACTCATATCCTTTGAGTATAGAACTCAAGTCCCTGACAATGTCCAAAAAGAAACCCAGTAAAAAGTGGTTACAAGAACAAAACAGGGATCAATATGTCAAACAGGCAAGACAGTCTCATTATCGTTCTCGGGCGGTTTATAAACTTCAGGAAATAGACCAGAAAGATAAACTGATCAAGCCAGGTTCTTGTGTAGTCGATCTGGGGTCGGCTCCCGGTAGTTGGTCTCAATATGTCAGTGAACGAATAGGTACTAATGGTCACGTAATCGCGGTCGATATATTACCAATGGATTTGATTGAGGGAGTTGAATTTATCCAGGGAGATTTTACAGAAGAAGTGATTGAAAAAGCGTGTCTAGATCAGGTAGGTGGACGTACAGTAGACCTTGTAATTTCTGATATGGCCCCCAATCTAACAGGGATAAGAACAACCGATCAGGCCCGTAGCATGGCTCTTGCTGAACTGGTTTATGATTTTTGTCGTAAAGTATTAAAACCTGGTGGTGATTTACTCATCAAATTGTTTGAAGGTGCAGGAACACAGGAATACAGGCAACTATTAAAGGAACATTTCTCCAAGGTCATGACCCGGAAACCGGGTGCTTCCAGGGATAAATCACGGGAATTTTATGTTTTAGCCCGGTCGTATAGGTTATAGTTAAGAAATACGGTATAAATAGTCTTAATTATTATATAGAAATTGAAAAAAAATTAGCAAAAACAGAGGTTTATTGAGTTGAACGATATGGCAAAAAATCTGGTTCTTTGGGTGATTATCGCCCTGGTCCTGATGATGGTATTCAAAAACTTTGGTAATCCAGCGATGTCTGGAGATATCACTTATTCTCAATTTATTAGCGATGTTAAAACGGGTCGTGTCGTCTCAGTTGGTATCGAAGGTAACTCAATTACCGGTCGTTATTCTGATGGTAATCGCTTCACGACATATAGTCCTGAAACCAGTAACGATGCATTAATAGGGACATTACTGGAAAACAACGTTGAGATTAAAGGCATGGAGCCAAACCGTAATTCCTTCTGGGCACATGCACTGATTTCATGGTTCCCAATCTTATTATTACTTGGAATCTGGATTTATTTTATGCGTCAGATGCAAGGCGGCGGAAGTGGCCGTGGTGCATTATCGTTTGGTAAAAGTCGCGCCCGTCTTTTAGGCGAAGATCAGATTAAGATTACCTTTAATGATGTTGCTGGTGTTGAAGAAGCCAAGGAAGAGGTGGCTGAATTAGTTGAATTTCTACGTGACCCAGGCAAGTTCCAGAAACTGGGCGGCAAAATTCCATCCGGTGTATTAATGGTAGGTTCACCCGGTACAGGTAAAACCTTATTAGCCAAAGCAATTGCAGGTGAAGCGAAAGTCCCATTCTTTACTATTTCCGGTTCTGATTTTGTGGAGATGTTTGTGGGTGTGGGTGCTTCACGTGTGCGTGACATGTTTGAACAAGCCAAGAAGCATGCACCTTGTATTATCTTTATCGATGAGATCGATGCCGTTGGTCGCCATCGTGGAGCCGGATTGGGTGGCGGTCATGATGAACGTGAACAAACCTTGAACCAATTATTGGTTGAGATGGATGGTTTTGAAGGTAACGAAGGTGTCATTGTTATCGCAGCGACTAACCGTCCTGATGTGTTGGATCCTGCATTATTAAGGCCAGGACGATTTGATCGTCAGGTTGTTGTTCCATTGCCTGATATTCGAGGTCGTGAACAGATCCTTAAAGTCCATATGCGTAAAGTGGCTTTAGGTGATGATGTAAAACCAAATATCATAGCGCGTGGTACCCCTGGTTTTTCAGGTGCTGATCTTTCTAACCTTGTTAATGAAGCAGCTTTGTTCGCTGCACGTGCCAATAAAAAACTGGTGGATATGGAAGAGTTTGAACGTGCCAAGGATAAGATAATGATGGGGGCGGAACGCCGTTCCATGGTTATGGGTGAAGAAGAGAAAAAACTAACAGCCTATCATGAAGCGGGTCATGCAATTGTTGGTCGTTTAGTCCCTTCACACGACCCGGTTTATAAGGTAACAATCATTCCACGAGGTCGTGCCCTGGGTGTCACGATGTTCCTGCCGGAAGAAGATCGTTTGAGCTACACGAAGGAATTACTGGAAAGCCAGTTGTCCAGTTTATTTGGTGGCCGAATTGCAGAAGAGTTGATCTTTGGTAAAGACAAGGTAACAACCGGTGCCAGTAATGATATTGAACGGGCAACACAACTTGCGCGTAACATGGTGACCAAGTGGGGCTTATCTGAAAAACTGGGACCATTAACTTATAGTGAAGATGATGGTGAAGTTTTTCTGGGTCATTCAGTTACTCAGCACAAAGCAGTTTCTGATGAAACAGCACATACTATTGATGAAGAGGTTCGTAGCATAATTGATAGGAACTATGATCGTTCGAAGAAAATTCTGACAGAAAATATGGATAAACTGCATTTAATGGCCGATGCTCTGATTAAATACGAAACCATAGATTCCGATCAGATTGATGACATCATGGAAGGAAAGGTTCCACGACCACCGACAGGTTGGGATGATGATGATGATTCTTCATCGACGACGGAAAAGAAAAGAAAACCTCGGGCGAAAAAATCGACCAAGAAAAGTGATGAGCCATCAGGCGAACCCCCGGCAAAACCAGTCTGATAAATGATTAGCCTGTGAAGTAGATTATACTTCACAGGTTTAGTGTTTATCCTCACAATAGACTTATTTGTAATTAAATCCGTAAGAGAATAACGATTAACAAGAAGAGCAGAAAATACTTCGGGACAGATGGTATTCGTGGCAGTGTGGGCGATGGTGTCATTAATCCTGATTTTATTATGAAGCTAGGTTGGGCGGCCGGTCGGGTATTGGCCAAGAAAGGCAACGGGCCCGTACTGGTCGGTAAGGACACACGTATTTCCGGTTATATGTTTGAATCTGCACTTGAAGCCGGTTTATCTGCAGCAGGCGTTGATATACGTTTATTGGGGCCAATGCCCACGCCAGGTATAGCCTATTTAACGAAGAGTACACGTGCTCAGGCGGGGATTGTTATTAGTGCCTCGCACAATCCTTTCTATGATAACGGTATCAAGTTTTTCTCCAGTGAAGGTACAAAGTTACCTGATGAAGTTGAACATGAAATCGAATACGAATTGAATTTGCCGATGCAGTCCGTCTATTCAAGACATTTGGGTAAGGCACGAAGAATCACTGACGCTCCACGTCGTTATATCGAATTTTGTAAATCAAAAATAAGTAACAATGTCGATCTGAATGGTTTAAGAATGGTGGTCGATTGCGCTAATGGGGCCACCTATCATATTGCTCCTAAAGTATTTGAAGAACTCGGTGCCGAAGTGATTACCCATGGTGCTACTCCGGATGGTTTAAATATCAACGACGAATGCGGCGCTACTTCTCCCAATGCATTAATAAACCTGGTTAAGGACACGCGTGCTGATGTTGGCATTGCACTGGATGGTGATGGTGATCGTTTAATTATGGTTGATCATGAAGGTAATGTAATTGATGGAGACGATATTCTTTATATTATCGCCCAGGTGCAAGCACAAAAATTAAATGGTGCAATTGTTGGAACAGTGATGAGTAATCTGGGGCTAGAGGTTGCTCTTGGCGAATTACAGTTAAAACTGCTTCGCGCTGCTGTAGGTGACCGTTATGTTATGGAACTCTTACAGAAAGAACAATTGGTACTCGGTGGAGAAACCTCAGGTCATATTATTAATCTGGATATGACCACAACGGGTGATGGCATTATTGCTGCACTACAAGTTATGGAAGCCATGTTTATCACCGGTAAAAAATTAAAAGAATTAATTGCGGGGTTATCAAAATTTCCACAGATAATGCGAAATGTAAAATTGGAAAAACAGATCGACATATCTCGCATAGATGATATAAACAACGCGGTAAAAGATGCTGAAGCGACACTGGGTAAAACCGGGCGTGTTGTATTAAGACCATCGGGCACAGAACCATTGGTCCGTGTTATGGTTGAGGGAGAAAATCAAAAACAGGTCGAACAAATTGTTGATCAATTAACTGAAAAAGTTAGTGAAGTCGTTACAAGATTACATTAAATAAAAATAATAAAATCATTTTATGTTTTCTATAACCAGACCATCTGCGGAGCAAATCCGGGGTGACATTTATGGTGGCATAACTACCGCTGTCGTAGCATTACCTTTAGCCTTGGCATTTGGAGTGGCATCCGGTGTAGGACCTTTGGCAGGTATGTATGGTGCCATCCTGGTTGGATTTTTTGCTGCTATCTTTGGAGGTACACCTGCGCAGGTATCAGGTCCGACTGGACCGATGACAGTTGTTATGACGGCTATTGTCATGAAGTTTGCGCATGAACCGGCTATCGCCTTTACCATAGTGATGTTGGGTGGTGTATTCCAGATAATATTTGGTACCCTTAAATTTGGCCGTTTTATAAATCTCGTTCCTTATCCTGTTATCTCCGGTTTTATGAGTGGTATTGGTTGTATCATTATTATTCTGCAATTGGGACCTTTGTTTGGTTATGAGGCAGGTGGAAGCCCCTTGCAGGCTATAATTGATTTGCCGGACAAACTGGTTCATCCTGTAGGCGATGCTTTTATTTTAGGATTAATTACTCTCGGTATTGTTTATTTACTTCCGAAAAAAATAGCGCGTTATATCCCTGGTCCGTTACTGGCATTAATCGTTAGTACGATTCTCAGTTTATATATCTTTAACAATGTTAATATTATCGGGGATATTCCGGAAGGTTTACCCTCACCACATTTTCCCGTTTTCTCAATGGAAAGTTTTGTATTGATTATTCAATACGGACTAGTACTCGCTTTTCTAGGATCGATAGACTCATTATTAACTTCATTAATTGCGGATAGTATTACGCGGACACATCATAACTCTGACAAGGAATTAATTGGCCAGGGTATTGGTAATATCTTTGCCGGACTATT
>JBNLAL010000125.1:0-5304 GCA_050302115.1 Gammaproteobacteria bacterium
TTACTTGATTTGGTGTTCGCTTTGACATAACCCCCAATACCCGTTCCCGAATTAACCGGTGCTATACCTCGCTCTACTTCAATAGATTCCAGTAATGTTTTGGGAATATAGTGTAAAGGCGGGTCCATCCAGTTTGGTCCACCTGAATTAATATACATTCCATCAACCCTGACATTCATTCGGGTGCCGAACATGCCACGGTATTGTGTCTGACCGCTTATCGGTCCGTTATCGTTAAAGCTACCGCCCGGTGTTTTGCCCATTAATTGTGATACATCACTGTAGTCTGAACGTATGTCATCACGATCGATATAGGTATGATCGAAACCGGTATCAACTTCACCGGGCACAGTTAATTCAGGTAAAACCTGTGGATGGTCGGCCAATACGGACGATGCATAAAATAAAATAAAAAAAGAAGTACAAGTAAAAATAGATCTAAACATTATTGTTTCTCTCTAATTGTTTAATTCAATACAAGCCATGCGAATATGCGCACAGCGTCCCTATAGCGGGACAACAAAAAAATTAATTTATTGAATCAGGAAAGAGAGGGTGGGGCGCGTGCAAAACGTGCCTTGTTTATTAACTGCGGGATGAGATTGTTCTTATAAAGAACAATTTCATGCGTGACGATATTTGTAGGAAGATTAAATACAATGTTCTGCGCCTGTAAGGATTGACCGCTTGCAGACCAGAAACTACAACTTGAAAAAGCATGATCCTGTGAAGCGTGTTCATGTGCATCATCCTGTCCTTGATGGTGTCCGTGGTGCCCATGATGCTGCGAATGGTCATCCATACCGGCAATAGCATTAATACCCGCAGGGCCGTTACATATTTTAATCGACAGTAAACCACCGTCTGCCGGGCTCGTATCGAGCATATATCCCACTGCGACAATTGACCGCAGTAACATGCCGAAGGCAAGCAGTGTCGTGAGTTTACGATGGGTAATAAGTTTGCGGAAATAATGCATCGGGCGATTATAGAGAAAAAACGTATAAAGACAATATCTTAGACGTTTATAACCTTTCTAAAAGAATTGCGACATTACTATCACTCTTTGTTAAGTAAAATACATAAGTATAAATATGCATGTATTAAAAAAATGTGTTGTTTAAATATTCTATTAATTAAAGGAGAACAATAGAAAACAGTGATGGCTTCTAAAATAGTTTTTTATTATTTATCGAAGAGTTAACACACTATTTATAAAAATAGATTAAAAAAATGGGTTCAATAGTGAACATTATAATCCTGTGATATTTTTATATTGAACTATAATTACAAATAAGGGCGAGAGTCCTGGTAAACCAAGCCAATAACCGTGGCACATAAACCCCCGCGAGATGTCGCACGGGGGTTTTTATTTCCGTAATAATAATTTATTTAGATAGCTTCTAAATCCTCACTACCTGATTCACTATCTTTATCTTTAAAGCGCTTTTTCCATTTTTCAGCATGTTGTTTCATTCTTTCCATTTTTTGCTTATGCATATCATCAAACTTTTCCAATTGTTCCGGTGTTAACACACTGCTTAAACGTTCCCGTGTTTCATTGTGCAGGTCAGACATGCTTTTTTTCATGGCTTCATGGTGTTCCTTGTAGACCGTACGGCGTTTTTCATGTTGTTCTTCCATGATCTTTTTAACGGATTCAACCTGATCTTCCTGTAGGTTCAGTTTTTCAGCCATCTTGGCGCCGCGGTCACAGTCTTTACCACCAGCATCAGCAAAGGCCAAAGGAAAAACAAGCATTAAACCCAGAAATAATGAAAGTAGCTTATTCATAGAAGGCTCCTGATTAAGTATTACTTTGAATAACGTATAGTCGTTATAAAGTTGACCTGAATATTAAAAAATAATTCACCAGGCTCTAAGTGTTTTGTCGGAAACAGATAAACGTCAAATCATCCGGATGACAAAGACGATCGGGGAGAGGTTCTAACATGTTTTGCTTACATACTGTAATCATCTCATTAACGCCATCAATTAACGGACCTTTACGAATGAATTCACTGATCTCCTGTTCATATAAATTATCCGACAAGGCATCACTGGAAAGGATCAAGGTGTCTTGTGCAGCCAGTTCCAGTATTGGACCAATTTGAATATGCATGTCGGGTGCGCCAACGTAATTGGAGATCAGGTTTCGTTCACGATGGATCATTGCATGGTGCTGATCAATTACTCCGCATTCAAGTGCATAGCCAATTGGCGAATGCGACATAGATTGATATTTGATATTGCCGTGACTACTGGTGAGTAATATTAATGAATCACCAACATGATAAGTGCGTAACTGGTTTTGATAGATTTCGGCAACGGATACCGTTGAACCCGAACCGGATTTTAGTTCCTGTATATTTTTATTCGCTGCATCGATACCATCAATGATCGCTTCACGTATTTGTGATTGGCTACTGGCGCCTTCCAATGAATAAACGATTGATTCAACAACAACCATAGAGGCCTGTTCACCGGCAGGCATACCGCCCATACCATCGGCAACAACCAGTATTGTGGTTTCATTATCTACGGGAATAATTGCCAGCGCATCTTCATTCGGTGTTTCTTTAACAGGGGAACGAACAGAAAAACAAGCAAGCTCGCCATGCTCAAGAGAAATAATTTCCGGCTCATCATCTTCAGCGTTAAATCGCGTTACCGGTTCATTTTTTGTTTTTTTGTCCACATTTTATTCCCATAACATATCTTCTAGATAGCGGCGTAATTTTCCGGCACTGTTGAATTTTTTTAATGCAATAGAATGTTTTAAGCCACAACAGATGGCCTTTACTGCAGGCGGTTGTTTTGCATAATGTTTTTGACCGCCCAATGCGTCATAAAAAATCCGGATTAAGTCCATTACATCACTTTTTATATTAGCATGGGTTGAGTCATTCCATTGAAACATATCGATTAATTTCAGGTTGTAATCCAGACCTACATTTTGCACGATGATATTGCCATCATGCAGGTCACCGTGATAATCACCCACGGAATGAATACATTCCAGACCTCTTGCCAGTGCATATAATAGATGTACTGCCTGGAAGGGATGTAATCGTTTACCGGGTTGTCGTTTCAGGTAATCAGTAAGTAACTCACCTTCAACAAATTCAGATACCAGAAACGAAATTGGCGTTCTTCTGAAAGTCATGGACTCCTGCGTGGAATATTGAATAACGATAGGGCACTTACGCAGTTTATGTAACTTGCGTGCGTAAAACTTTAAGGCCTTGTCCTTAATATTACGTTGCGGAAAAAAGAATTTTGCCGTGCGTTCAATACCGGTTGTTAATTCGCGAACCAGATAGACTTCCGCTTCCCAACCCGAACCCAGCAGTTTTTCGATAACATACTTTTTGGCAATGACCCGGCCGGGGTGAAAGTTAAACGAATCGATGTCATTTCTTGCCATAAAAGTAACTACATAATAAAACTGGCACCTATTATAGACTTAATGTGTCAAACGCCGATACTTCATTCTTTTCGGTTGCGCTTCATTACCTTTACGTTTTAAAAAGTCTTCGTGGTATTCACTGAAGTCACCTTCCATAAAGACCACTTCACCATCATCTTCAAAGGCCAGGATATGGCTGGCGATACGATCCAGAAACCAGCGATCATGTGATATCACCATGACGCAACCGGGGAAGGCCAGTATTGCTTCTTCCAATGCACGTAAGGTTTCAATATCCAGGTCGTTAGAGGGTTCATCCAGTAATAAAACATTCGCACCTTGTTTCAAGGTGTTGGCCAGGTGCAAACGGCCGCGTTCACCACCGGACAGATCACCGACATGTTTCTGTTGATCGGTACCTTTAAAATTAAAACGACCGACATAAGCACGGGAATTCAATTCATAATTACCAATGACGATATTATCCAGGCCATCGGATACCGCTTCCCAAACCGTTTTACTGTCATCCAGGTTTTCACGGCTTTGTTCAACAAAGGCCACCTGGGTGGTTTCACCGAGTTTGATCTCGCCGTTGTCCGGTTTTTCCGTGCCGGCAATCATACGGAAGAGGGTAGACTTACCGGCACCGTTACCACCGATAATGCCCACTACCGCACCTTTCGGTACATTAAAACTCAGGTTTTCATATAAAAGGTGATCGCCAAAGCTTTTTGTCACATCTTTAAACTCAACCACGACATCACCCAGACGCGGGCCGGGTGGAATATAGATTTCATTTGTTTCACTGCGTTTCTGAAATTCCTGCGAATTCATTTCTTCGAAACGCGCTAAACGTGCCTTGCTCTTGGCATGCCGGCCTTTCGGTGCGGTACGCACCCATTCGAGTTCCTGTTTAATCGCCTTTTGTCTGGCAGACTCGGCACGTTCTTCCTGTTCCAGACGTTGTTCCTTGTTTTCCAACCAGTTTGAATAATTCCCTTCGAACGGAATCCCTTCACCACGGTCCAGTTCCAGGATCCAACCGGCTACGTTATCCAGAAAATACCGGTCGTGAGTTACGGCTATGACCGTTCCTTTGTAATGCTGAAGATGCATTTCAAGCCATTGTACAGATTCGGCATCAAGGTGGTTGGTAGGCTCATCGAGTAACAACATATCCGGGCGCGATAACAATAAACGGCACAAAGCCACACGGCGTTTCTCACCACCGGAAAGTGTTTCAATCTTCGCATCCCAGGCGGGTAATCGAAGTGCATCGGCTGCACGTTCCAATGTATTTTCAAGATTCTCTGCATCCCAGGCCGCAACAATACTTTCGAACTTTTCCTGTTTCTTGGCCAGTTCATCAAAGTCCGCATCCGGTTCAGCGTAAGCGGCATAGAATTCATTTAATCCTGCCAACGCATCCAACGGTTCACGCAAACCATCTTCCACATTACCGCGCACGTCTTTTTCCTGATCAAGTTGCGGTTCCTGTGGCAAGTAACCGACCTTGATATCCGGCATAGGGCGGGCTTCACCGATAATGTCCTTATCGATACCGGCCATAATCTTTAACAGTGTCGATTTACCGGCACCGTTCAGACCGAGCACACCAATCTTGGCGCCCGGGAAAAAGGATAAATAAATGTCTTTAAGAATCTGGCGTTTTGGCGGAACAATCTTCCCCACGCCATTCATGGTATATACGTACTGAGCCATAAGTCTGTGAATTAATCCGTATTTTAGTGTGGAAACAACAAAGAACGGGGATTATCGGTAATCGGTAAAAACTAATCAATACGTATTACTTATATGAACTTGCCTGTTTTTTTACCGAAAAAATTTAATAGAAATATGGGAAGAGTCATCAGTAACAATAAAGCCCATTGATA
>JBNLAL010000126.1:0-5253 GCA_050302115.1 Gammaproteobacteria bacterium
AAATAACGATTTACTGCTCTTTCCTTTTGTCGAAGCAAAATACAGTTCAAACCTTGATCCCGCCGTATCCCTGGATGAAGATGAGTATGATTTTGGTGCTGATATATTCGCTACCTTTGAGTACAAGAAATTCAGGTTTCTGGGTGAATATTTATTGTCCAAACATGGAAAAGATTTTGAGCGGCTACAGTTTGGCTGGCTTTTTAATAACAATAATACGGTTTGGTTAGGACGTTTCCATAACCCGATTGGTTTCTGGAATACCAATTATCACCATGCAGACTATCTTGAAGCAGCTATCACCAGACCCGCTATCGTTGAATATGAAGATTTTGGTGGTATCTTGCCTATGCATCTTGCAGGGATGCTAGTTGAAGGGAGTATTGAAAATGCTAATCATGGCTGGGGCTATTCTGCTTCGATTGCAGGAGGTCCGCTAATAACTGATGAACTCGAACCATGGAGCGTAACGAGTCCCAAATCCGGTACCCGGGACATCAGTCTTGGTTTTAATTTATATTATGAGCCAGCCTTATTTGAACCATCTCGATATGGTATTTTTATCAACTACAATGAAATACCGGCCGGACAATCAGGATTTGAAGAAATCCAACAGATAATATCCGGTGCTTATTTAAACTGGGAGTTTAAACAATGGCACGCCATCTCTTCTGTGTTCTTTGTGCATAATGAACTTGAACGAATAACCGGTGTTACATCCAGTGAAATGTTTGTTAGTGGTTATGTACAACTGGAATATGCGTTTAATGATAAATTTACTTTGTTTGGCCGTTTTGAAGACACAGTGGACAAACAAAATGATCTTTATCTTGGACTTTTCCCTGATTTTATTGATGAACGAATCATGGGTGGATTTCGTTTCGACGTTTATAAACAGAATGCACTTAAATTGGAATTATCTAATAACCAAACAAGCAGGGATCACTTTCCCCAGTTAATGTTACAATGGAGTTCGTTTTTTTAATGAAAAAAAAGTGGCTTAGGCCTGTCATTCTATTTCTGTGTTTATTTTTTGTTGGTATTCAATTACCGCTGGCAGGCACGGAGCGTCAATTAGTAATCGTCAATAGTATAGATTCACCTGTGACATCAATCTCATTTAATGAATTCAGAAAACTATTTCTGGGTGTGCCGATTATTAAAAAAAATTTAAAGCTCAAGCCCCTGTTGAATTATAGCGATTCCGAGTTGGAAAACATTTTTTTGCAGAAAATAGTTTTCATGTCAAAACGCAATTACGAAAGACGGTTACTTTCCAGGGTATTTCGGCAAGGGGGGGAACGGCCAACGGAATATGATAATTTTTATGAGCTCATTTCTGCTTTAAATAAAACAGATAATGCCTTGTCTTATGTCTGGTCTGACCAAATCAGGGAAAATGACCATATTAAAATTATTGGTGTTTTATGGTCTGGTCAAACAGATTAAACGTTTTCTGGCAAAGTTACACCGGGCGTATGGTCCTTGGTGTTTTGTTTATTCATGTTCTTTTAATCCCGGTTCTGTTTTATGGTTTGTTGTTTATTGTGGAACGCAATATTCAGTCGCAATTTATCGATCAGTTAAGAAATAATACTTTTCTCTATTCTGCTTTAATGAAAGATGCAATAGAGCAAAATAATGTTACAAGACAACGGGAAATCCTGGATGAAGTCATCTTCAGGGGTGATGTTGTACTGGCGGAATTTGTCAGCAGTGATTCAACTACTATCCATCCAAGTGTTCCGAATATTTTATTTAAAACAAAATTCAGGGAAGATTTTGATTTCGGCACTAATGGTGATGATACATACTATATAGCGTTAGATATTTTTAGTGATGATACTAATGAACGACTTGGCACTCTCAGGTTGGGGTATGATGAAATACCTGTTAAGCGACAAATAGTGAGCGCCTATCACTATGGTATTTTCTTTGCCATTGGATATCTTTTCTTAAGTATGTTTCTGGTTATATTCTTCGGGCAAAAACTTGTTAAACCTATCACTGAGTTGAGGAATCTTACACAAAGTATTGCCGGTGGTGATGAAGATGTATCAATGGACATTAATACAAATATTGCAGAGATTAAATATTTGTCCAGTGATCTTGATACGATGCAGAAGATTTTAATCAGTCGTCGTCATGATGTAGTTAACCGGGAGAGGCGACTGCATGCGATTCTGGATAATGCGGGTGACGGGATTATCAGTATTAATAACAAAGGAATAATACAGTCATTTAATAAGACGGCTGAGTCAATATTTGGATATGACGAAGAGGAAGTAACGGGAAAAAATGTTTCAATATTAATGCCATCACCTGACCGTGAACAACACGATAGCTATATTAAAAATTATCTGGATACGGGTAAGGCAAAAATAATGGGTGCAGGAAGACGCGTTCAGGCATTGCATAAAAGCGGCAATATCATCCCGGTGTTTCTCAATGTAAGTAAAGTCAAACAAGGTCCGGAACTGATTTTTATCGGGATTATTCATGATCTCAGTAGAGAAGCAGCCTTAGAGTCGCGTTTATCCCAATTCTGGAATGCCATGCAACAAAGTCCTGTTTCTATCATCATTACTGATCTTGAAGGAAAGATAGAATATGTAAATCCTTTTTTCTGCAAGGTTACGGGTTATGAAGATTTTGAAGTCATTGGAAGAAACCCGAATATTCTGAAATCGGGAGAAGTTCAAACAGAAACTTATGATGAACTATGGAGTACGATTACGAAAGGAGGTATATGGCGTGGTGTTTTACAGAATCGAAAGAAGAATGGAGACCTGTTCTGGGAATCAGCGACTATTTGTCCAGTGTTTGATAATGAAGAAAAGATTACCAATTACATTGCGCTCAAGGAAGATATAACCGAACAACGCATGAAAGAATTAATGCTGCAACAGGCAATGAAACTTGAAGTGGTTGGTAAAATGACAAATGGCATTGCACATGATTTTAATAATCTGTTAACCATTATTCTTGGAAACCTTCAATATTTACAGGAAATTATTCATGATGAAGGAGCAGAAGAAAAGTTGTCTATCATTGCTGATGCTTTTTCTGCTGCTCATGATGGTTCACGGTTAATTAAACAACTTCTTGTTTTTTCTCGCCATCAGGAAGCTGAATCAGAACCAATTGAAATTAAATTACTACTGGAAAAACTAAAACGTTTATTAAACAGGGTTATTCCTGAAGATATCGGGATGAAAATAGGTATGCCGGATAAAGGTGATTTTGTTTTAATTGATCCGGATCGTTTTGAAAGTGCAATATTGAACCTGGTGATTAATGCACGTGATGCCATGCCCGATGGTGGGGAAATTAACATAAATTGTAAACATTCTTTTTTTGATGAGCCGATTGAAGTTGAAAAAGGTTATATTAATCCTGGGCGATATATCATTATCAGTGTAGAAGATACAGGTATAGGAATAAGTGAAAATATCCGAAACCGGGTTATAGAACCATTTTTCAGTACCAAAACCAGTACCAGTGGAACAGGTCTCGGTTTAAGTATGGTGTTTGATTTTGTAACACAATCAGGCGGAGGGCTTATAATCTCAAGTATTGTCCATAAAGGAACTATAATTGAATTGTTCTTGCCATTAATTGAGCCCGATGACTTGGTCTTAGCAGAGAACAATGAAGATAAAAAAGAAATCGTCGGTGGTAATGAGTCAATCTTAATTGTTGAAGATCGGGAAAAGGTAAGAAGATTTGCGAGCAGGACACTAAGTCATCTTGGTTATCATTTATTTGAAGCCGAGAATGCAGATAAAGCAATGGAATATATAGAATCGGGTGCTAACATAGATATGTTATTTACTGATGTCGTTATGCCAGGAGAAATGAATGGGGTACAATTAGCTGATTTTGTACACAACAAAAACAGCAAGTTAAAAATTTTATTAACTACTGGCATGGAAACACAGGAAAGTATCGATGGTATATCAATGACAAAGTTTCCAGTTCTGTTTAAACCTTATACCGTAGATAAATTGGCCAGATATATTCGTGATGTACTTGATGCACATCATTAAATTATAAAATTATGAATAACGAAGCATATATACTTGTTGTAGATGATGATGAGAGGATTTGTAATCTTCTTGTCAGGTATCTTGCACGTGAAGGTTATAGACTTAATGCTGTTTCAAGTGGAGAAGAATTAAAACGCTATCTTATTGAAAGGGATCCTCCTGACCTGGTTATTCTTGATTTGATCTTGCCGGATGCAGATGGCCTTGAGCTGGCTAGAGAATTACGAAATAACTACCAGGGAATTAGTATTATAATGTTGACTGCGAAAGGAGATACCGTTGATAAAATTGTCGGCCTTGAAACAGGAGCAGATGATTATATTTCCAAACCTTTTGATAACCGTGAATTGCTGGCTCGCATCAAGACCATATTACGTAGAAGCAGGAGTGGCCAAAACCTGCAACAGTTGAATCTTAATACCGAGAATATTGCACATTTTGCAGGATGGGTTTTTGATTTGACAGCATATGAATTGAAATCACCGGAAGGAGAAATTGTTAATCTTACAAGTTATGAGTATAAGTTGCTTTCGGCTTTGGTATTGAGTGGTAATCGGGTAATGAAACGGGATCACTTGATAAATTTAATTGCAGAACGTGAATGGCATCCCGATGATCGAAGTATTGATGTATTAATTGGAAAGTTACGTAAAAAAATAGAACCTGATTATCACCAACCTACACTAATAAAAACGATGAGGGGGACGGGGTATAAATTTACAGCACAGGTTACCCTGAAGAAAGGTTCTTAAAAAAATAAAATATCTCATTTTTTGTCTTTCTAAGCCCTTATTTTTTAAAGATATTGACATAACTTTTTTTGATTACATATCTTTACAAAAAAGTGATTAAAATCGGCTATATAATGATTCAACCATCCACATAAAAGTGCTATAAATCAATAATATATTTCAAAAAGAGAACGATATTTGTCCATTTTCGTATAGCAGGAGAGGGATTTTATATTGTGGTAAAAAACTGATGTCTACAGTGCAATCAAAAGTCGATAACATAATGATAGAACATCGAAATGTCAGGTAAAGAATTTGATGTAACCTTCCTTCCTCAAGACCATATTCTAAATGGTTATAAAATTGTCGGAATGCTTGGCAAAGGTGGTTTTGGAATAACTTACAAGGCGACTGATATCAATCTTGATAAGTTGGTGGCCATTAAGGAATATTATCCAAATGATATAGCATCA
>JBNLAL010000127.1:0-5198 GCA_050302115.1 Gammaproteobacteria bacterium
GTTATTGAAGCTTTGAATAAAGGATATCCCTGTTCTTTAAGTAATTCGACATAAACAATGGCAATCGCTTTACGAAAGGAAAAATATAACCACAATAAGTTGCAAAAGCGTCTGCGACGTAATGTGGGGCGTGCAATTGCCGACTTTAATATGATTGAAGAAGGCGATCGTGTCATGGTCTGTCTTTCCGGCGGTGCAGATTCCTATACAATGCTTGATATCCTGCAAAACCTGCAGAGAAATGCACCTGTCGGGTTTGAGTTGATTGCCGTAAATCTCGATCAAAAACAACCGGGGTTTCCTGAACATATCTTGCCAGAATACCTGGAACAATCAGGGATCGAATACCACATCCTTCAGGAAGATACCTATAGCGTTGTAAAACGGGTTGTCCCCGAGGATAAAACCTATTGTGGACTTTGTTCGCGTCTTCGACGTGGTATTTTATATCGCTTTGCCAGGGAACAGGGCTATACCAAGATTGCATTAGGTCATCACCGCGAAGATATCATCGAGACACTGTTTCTCAATATGTTCTATGGCGGTAAATTAAAGTCCATGCCTGCAAAATTACTCAGTGATGATGGTGATAATATCGTAATTCGACCATTGGCCTATTGTATTGAGGCTGACATAAAAGCTTATGCTGAAGCCAGAGAGTTTCCTATCATTCCATGCAACCTGTGCGGATCTCAGGACAATTTACAACGACAGGCAATTAAACAAATGTTGAGCGACTGGAATAAAACAAATCCGGGTCGTGTTGAATCAATCTTTACCAGTATCCAGAATGTTGTGCCTTCTCACTTACTTGATAATTCAACATATGATTTTTCAAAATTTGGTAAAGAACAAAATTCAAATATACTCAATAGCGAAGACTGGTTGCTCGGTTCACAGGAACAGGACTAGTTCCTGTTTTATTCACTTAATTAAAAGAAAATATGTCTGATTTACCTGTTTATTATCAAATTATTATCTGGTCTATTCCAGTTTTGTTTGCTGTTACATTACATGAAGTTGGACACGGTTATGCAGCCAAGTTATTGGGCGATACAACGGCAGAACAAATGGGGCGATTGACCATTAATCCGTTAAAGCATATTGATCCGGTTGGAACAGTAGTAATTCCTCTAATTACATTTTTTATTGGTGGTTTTATATTCGGTTGGGCAAAGCCTGTGCCTGTCGACTGGAGTAGATTGAAAAACAAAAAACGTGATATGGCACTGGTAGCCTTGGCTGGACCGGGAGCCAATCTGGCGATGATTGTCTTCTGGCTGGTTATTGCAAAGCTTTTTATAGTTGGCGCCGAGCAGGGAAATACCTTTGCCATGTTTCTGACGTGGATGGCCTGGGCAGGGATAATTATTAACAGTTTGTTAATGATATTAAACCTGTTCCCCTTGCCCCCTCTTGATGGCAGTCGTGTCGTATTTTCCTTATTACCCAATTCAATTGCTTATCGTTATGCACGTATCGAACCTTATGGGTTGCTTATCCTTGTATTGTTATTGGCTAGTGGAATTCTTTTCAGGATATTGGGACCAATCATTTTCGGTTTTCAGGAATTTATGTATTCACTGATTATTTAGTATGTTTTTGCAGTAAAGTATTATCTGGATAAAAATTATTGCAGTGAATTAAAAACGGTTCTCTCTGTCGTATATATATCAAACTAAACAGAGAATGATTATGTCCAGGACTCATTGTTTTTTAGCCCTGCTTTTTTTCAGCCTTTCAATCAAAGCAGCTGATTTTCAAACAACTTATGAAGCCTATGAAAAGGGTGATTATGAAACCGCATTTATCGGTTTTTCCAAACTAGCCGAGGAAAATAATATGAAGGCCCAGTTTTACCTGGGGGCAATGTATAGGGAAGGCAAGGGAGTTCAACAGGATTATCAAAAGTCGTTGGAATGGTATTTAAAAGTTGCTGAACAAAACGAACCAAAAGCGCAACATAATGTTGCACTGTTTTATCATAATGGTTTGGCTGTGGAACGTGATATTAATACAGCAATAGCTTGGTATACAAAGGCGGCAAACCAGAATTATGTACCATCAATCATTAATATGGCCATGCTGTATTTTAAAGGACAGGGTGTTGATAAAGATATTAATAAGGCATTGCGATTGTGGCGCAAAGCAGCGGACCTGGGTAGCAAGGGTGCACAGCATAATTTGGGACTAATGTATTTTCTGGGTCAGGGCGTCGAACAGAATTACACAGAGGCTTTAAAATGGTATCGAAAAGCCGCAGAACAGGGGTCACAGGCAGCGCAAAATAGTGTGGGTGTCATGTACTTTGAAGGTAATGGTGTCGAAAAAGACCTGATAGAAGCCTATGCGTGGTTCAGTTTGGCTGCGAACAGTGATTTTGATCAGGCCAAACTTAATAAAGGAGTAGTTGAATCGAGTCTGAGTGAAGAAGAGTTAAAGCAGGCGAGACTAAAAGCCGACGAATATATAAGTAATTATCCCAGTGAAAAAGAGTAACGAGTTTTAAGAATAATTTTAAAAAAGTTATCATCAGTTAATATGATATCCCTGTTTAGAATAGTTATACTTGGATTTATCTAAGAAAAAGAAACGTTCTATATAGGGAGACATTATGTCTGAAATGTTTGGTTTTGATGCGTTTTCCCCCAGGGAAATAGCGCAACGAGTTGAAACAATTGGTGTCGCCAAGGCACATCTTCCATTACTTTCCATGTTAATGTTGTCGGTACTTGCCGGGGCCTTTATTGGTTTAGGTGCACTTTATTTTGTACTTGTTAAATCAGATCCAACACTGGGGTATGCCACTGGTCAGGTACTTGGTGGATTGACGTTTTCCTTAGGTTTAATTCTTGTCATTGTTGCCGGTGCCGAGTTATTTACCGGCAATAACCTGCTGGCTATGGCATGGGCGGATCAAAAAATTTCCACATTGGAACTATTAAAAAATTGGGTGATTGTTTGTTTTGGTAATCTTATCGGCGCGGTAGGACTGGCAGTACTGGTTTTTCTTTCAGGCCATACTGATATGAATCATGGAGCGATTGCGGATCAATACCTAAAAATTGCTTCAGTAAAGTGTAGCTTGCCGTTCTGGACGGCTTTTTTCAGAGGCGTTATGTGTAATGTACTCGTCTGTATGGCTGTATGGATGGCATTGGCTGGGCGTAGCGTTATTGATAAGGCTGTAGCCATAATATTTCCTATTTCTGCTTTTGTTGCTGCCGGATTTGAACATAGTGTTGCCAATATGTACTTTATCCCAATGGGAATGTTGTTGAAGACTTTTGGTAGTTCAGGAGTGAATGCCGATGCTGTTACCAGTATGGGCTTTTTGGCCAATCTGGTTCCGGTAATAATGGGCAACATCCTGGGAGGAAGTGTATTAGTAGGTTTGGTATACCGTGTTATCTATCTGCGCAAATCCTAGGATATGAAAATTTGGGTTGATGCAGATGCCTGTCCTGTTGTGATAAAAGAAATTCTTTTCAGGGCAGCAGAAAGAGTGAACATTGAATTAACCTTGGTAGCCAATCAGTCATTACCAATTCCAAAATCGACATATATAAACTTCCTTCGTGTTTCCTCCGGTTTTGATGTTGCGGATAATGAAATAGTTAAACGGGTAAAAACCGGTGATCTGGTTGTTACCAGCGACATTCCTCTAGCGGCAGAAGTAATTGAAAAGGGTGGTCATGCATTGAGTCCACGTGGAGAACTTCACACAGTTGATAATATCAAGGCACGACTTACCATGCGTAATTTTATGGATACCTTGCGTTCGAGTGGTGTTCAAACCGGGGGTCCTCCCGCATTGAGTAAAAGTGACCGAAAGGCTTTTGCAGATCAACTGGATAAATTATTAAATAAGCAGATGTAAGCGATTTGAGGGATTAGTTATGACGACCGTGTTTTATGCTTCAATATTGGCATTATTAATATGTTGGCTTTCTATGAATGTTATTAAACTACGGCGCAGTAACAAGGTTAAATATGCAGATGGAGACTGTCTCGAGTTGCAGATAGCCCGTTCTGCACAATCTAATGCGGTTGACTATATACCAATCACGTTAATTCTATTATTTGCACTTGAATTTAATGGTGGCCATCTAATATTACTTCATTTAATCGGAATAACATTTGTCATAGCCAGGATATTGCATTGTCGTAGTATTTTAGCTGATCAATTAAAGGGACGTGTGTTAGGCATGAAAATGACGTTTGGAGTAATTGTTACGTTGGCAATCTTAAACCTGGTTTATTTACCCTATATGAAACTGATTAATGTATAAAAGAAATCATGCCATTTACTCCTTTACACATGGGCCCCGGGATTCTGATTAAAGCGCTGCTTCAAGGCAGTTTTAGTTTAATGGTGTTTGGTTGGTCGCAAATCGTAATGGACCTTCAACCGTTGTTTGTCATGATAACCGGAGAAGGACAATTACATGGCTTTTCCCATACATTTATTGGGGCAACTTTAATAGCAGTTATCTCTGCGTTAACAGGTAAGTATCTTTCCGAGTTAGGGTTGAAAATTCTTGATATCTCCAAAAGAGATAACCCTGTTGAAATCATTTGGTGGATTGCATTTAGTAGTGCTTTTATTGGGACCTATAGTCACGTTATTCTGGATGGCATCATGCATTCGGATGTAGCACCATATTACCCTTTTACTTCATCCAATTCATTTTTAGGAATTTTAAGTATAGATGCATTACATAAAGTATGTATTTATACCGGAATAATTGGCGCAGGAATCTATTATTTAATACAGTTTAGATTTAAAAAACAGGGTGCACTTTAAAAGAGCACCCTGTTTAAATTCTTAATTTGCTTCGTTGTAAATATGGACATCTCGTTGAGGGAAAGGTATGGAAATGCCTTCTTTATCGAATGTTAGTTTTACTGCTTCTGTGTAATCGAATTTAACCGGCCAAAAATCTGCAGAATTAACCCAGGGGCGCACGACAAAATTGACACTGCTGTCAGCCAGCTCTGAAACAGCAACAACGGGTTCCGGGTCTTTCAGTATACGTTCATCATCTTCCAGTAATTTAACCAGTATATCTTTGGCTTTTTTAATATCATCACCATAACCAATACCAAAAACCATATCGACACGGCGTGTATCCTTGGCAGAGTAGTTCACTATATTACCACCGGTAATGTTTGAATTAGGAACAATAATTTTTTTA
>JBNLAL010000128.1:0-5195 GCA_050302115.1 Gammaproteobacteria bacterium
CCTAACCAATACTGTGCATTGTCGGAAAAGTCACTGTCAGGATAATTTTTTAGAAACTTTTTGAAGGATTCAATGGCTTGTTCATAACGGGATTCTTTTAATAATTTGAAAGCTCGTTGATACTCCGCTTCTGCCATCAGTGGATCGGGTTTTTCTTCGTTTGTTTCGCCAGCATTTGTCTCTGAAGCAGCAACAGTTTCTGTTCCCGCAGTTTCTTCTGCAGGTAAGCTTTCTGTTTCTGTTATCTCCTCTGTTTCTAAATTATCTGCAGTTGGTGGTGGGTTGCCTTCAGTGCTGACTACAGGGGTTCCTGTTTCAATACGCTGTAATCGTTGATCAATGTCGGTATATAAATCGCGCTGTCGCTGCTTAAGTTGTTCTATTGTATGAGTCTGTACTTCAAGTTCGCCTGTTAATTTACTGACATCCAGTTTTAGGGATTCCAGCATGTCCAACATATCGAGTAATGCCTGGTTATTAACAGCCTGTTCCAGCCTGTCAAGACGTGCATTGATGTCCTGGGTGATTGGTTCAAAAACAGGCGCTTTTTCAGCGGTTTCTTCTTCAGCCTGTGCCGTTAATGAAAAAAATAACGCAAGGCTAATCAGGGAAATAAAATAACGCATACAACAATTAAATTAATGATTAGTATAAAATTTCAACACGCCTGTTTTGCTGCCACGATGCTTCATCATGTCCATCGACAGCAGGGCGTTCTTCACCGTAACTTACCAGACGAATCTGGCTTGAAGTCGCGCCTAACAAAACCAGTTGCTGTTTAACAGATTGTGCCCGTCGTTCACCCAGCGCCAGGTTGTATTCGCGAGAACCACGTTCATCCGCATGTCCTTCCAGTGTTACCGTTGTGGCCGGGTTTTGTGATAAATAACGAGCATGAGCTTCGACAACAGAACGATATTCAGACTGAATTTCGCTACTGTCATATTCAAAATAAATTATGCGAACAGATAGCTGGCTTTGTGGGTCGTCCAGTTCACTAAAAGAAGAAGCAGAATCGCCTTCTGCACCATAGGCTTGAGCGCCACTTGCGTCAGATTCGTTGCCTGTGCTTGCACTACTTAAGTCTTCAACTTCTACGGGCTGTTCTTCTTTAACTTGATCCGAACTACATCCAAATAGTAGAGCAGAGATGCTCATTATAAATAACAAGCGAACGAACATAGGTTTTCTCCTTAAAATAAGATTAAGTATATCTTGGTTAAACAGCATAACATTCCTAAGCCAACCTGTAGAAGTATTACTGAGCAGGCTCATTTTAAAAACGGCCCCCAGGCAGGTTCGCGAACATCGCCTTGCTGTAGACCCAAACGCTGGTGAATTCGACCATCGGTTGAAACAGCAGCCAATTGTGCTCCTCTAATACCCTGGGTGGCGTAAATAATCATGCCTCCATTTGGGGCGAAACTGGGTGACTCATCCAGGCGGGCATCCGTTAATACATTAATATAACCGGTATCCCGGTCCAGCATTCCAATTCGGTATGAACCTCCCACTGCATGGACAACGGAAATATAGCCACCGTCCGGAGAATAGGAAGGTCGAGCATTGTATTTACCCTCAAAACTAATGCGTTTAGCTTGACCGCCAGATACGGCGACTTCGTAAATTTGCGGACCACCACTGCGATCGGAAGTAAATGCCAGCCTCTGTCCATCAGGTGACCAGGAAGGTTCCGTATCAATGCCAGCATTTCGCGTAATACGCTGCAAAGATCTGTTGGCAATATTCATTATATATATTTCAGTATTACCATCTTTTGATAGTGTCATTGCCAGACGTGAGCCATCCGGCGAAAAAGCCGGTGCGCTATTAATCCCTTCAAATGCCGAAACACGTTCCCGACTGCCACTAAAAACATCCTGGACATAAATAGCAGAATTTTTACCTTCAAACGAAACATAAGCGAGTTTTTTTCCATCGGGGGACCAGGAAGGGGACAGTAAAGGTTCCGGAGATTCCAGCAGAATTTGCGCGTTATAGCCATCGGCATCAGCAATCTGTAATGAATGTATTTTTTTACCTTGTGTTTCCTTCACCGTGATATAGGCAACACGGGTATCAAAAGCGCCTCGGACACCAGTCAGTTTTTCAAATATGATGTCACTAATCTGATGAGCAACACGACGCAGGCGTTCTGGCCTGGCCGGGATCCGAAAACCGGCTATCTGTTTTTGTCGATAGATATCAACCAAACGAAAACTGATGTCATAATCACCCGAACTGGTTAAAGACATCGTTCCAATCAAAATGTTTTCCATGCCCAGTTTGCGCCAATCGCCAAAGTTGATGGCATCATAATCGTTTGGTTTCTGCGGTAAGTCCTGTTCTGCCATGACATCAAAACGACCACTGCGTGACAGGTCATTACTGATGATAGATGCTAAATCAATCGGTGCGACGCTGCTTGCTTGAGACCAGGTAAAGGGAACGATAGCAATGGGCAGGGCATTTTCGATGCCATCTTCGATGGTAATGCGTAAAGGCTCATCGGCATAAACATTTAGTGTAAAAAATATGCCTAAGCTTAAAATAAAATTATTAAACAAATATGAATATTTCATAATCAGTTTTTGGGTGTAAATATAAATTCAATGGTTCTCATTTTAGTAAAGAGTCTTTCTTCTGCTGGAACGGGAAGAGGAGAAGACTTATAAACAGCATCTTCAGCACGTTTATCAAATAAATCATTACCGCTCGATTTTTTGATTGTAACATCCGCTACCTTTCCACCTTCCAATAATCGTATTAAAACAACACATGATAAACCTTCCGGCAGTCCGAGTTTATTAAAACTGTTTCTAACTGCTCTTTGTATCAATACCTGAAACTTTTGAATCTCTGTCAGATCCGCCTGTTCCTGTGCAGCTTCTTGCTCTGCCTCAAGCTGTTCCTGTAATTGTTTCTCCAGTTCTTTACGTTTTTTCTCTTCCGCATCCTTCTTTTTCTTTTCTTCTTCCAGCCGCTTTTGTTCTGCCTCTTTTTTCCTACGTTCCTCTTCCTTCTTTTTCTTTTCCGCTTCTTTTTTCTTCTTTTCTTCTTCGAGCTTACGTTGTTTCTCAAGTTCCTTTTTCTTTTGTTCTTCTTTTTTACGTTTTAATTCTGCTTCCTTACGTTTTTTTATCTCCAGTTCTTTTTTCTTTTTTATTTCTAAAAGTTTTTGTTCTTCTGCTTTACGTTTCTTTTCCAGCTCGGCTGCCTTTTTTTCCAGATCTTTCTGTCGTTTTAATTCTTCTTCTTTTTTTGCCTTTTCCTTGTCTTCAAGGCGTTTAAGTTCCTGTTCTACTGCTGTTTTATCAACGGATACCGCTTTCACGATATTCACTTTAGGCTTGGGCACAGGTAATGGTTTTGAGGAAAAATCAAAACTAAACAGCAGGATACCTGCAATAACCGCATGCAAAATGACCGATAATAATAACGACCGCGAGGTCAACAACCAGTTAGACTGCATAATATTATTTTTCCGGTGGATCGGTAATCATTCCAACGGAAGGTACACCTGCCTGTTGTAACAGGGTCATCACCTGTATGACCTGTCCATAAGGAACATTAGTGTCGCCACCCACCAACACCGGAATGCCGGGCTGATACTTTAATAATGCACTTACTCGATTAACCAATACGTCCGGTGTAACCGGTTTATCCTGGTTTTCACCATAGTTGATAAAAAAATTACCATTTTTATCAACATTAACGATAACGGGCTCTTTTTCATTAGGAGGCAATGGTGAGGAAGGAGCCTGTGGCAGATCAACGTTAACGCCCTGACTTAACAGGGGTGCAGTAATCATAAAGATGATTAACAACACCAGCATTACATCAATGTAAGGCACCACATTGATCTCGGACATCGGCCGTTTTTTAATGCGATGTCTCATTGTTTAGGTATGGGCATGCCTATGGAGAATTGAAGAAAACTCTTCCATGAAGTTGTCATAACGATTAATTAAACGTTCCACATCATAGGAAAAACGGTTATAGGCTATAACGGCCGGTATTGCTGCAAACAACCCCATCGCTGTAGCAATCAAGGCCTCACTAATGCCTGGAGCAACCATTGAGATGGTTGCTTGTTGAACATTACCTAATGCGTGGAAGCTGTTCATAATTCCCCAGACTGTACCAAACAGTCCGATATAAGGACTGGTGGAACCAACAGTTGCCAGGAAAGACAGGTTTGTTTCCAGGTGATCCATTTCTTTATTTAACGCGATTCGCATACTGCGTTGAGAAGCATCGAGTATGGCATCAGGATCAATATTTTCCTGTTTTCTCATACGCGCGAATTCCTTAAACCCGGCTTCGAATATTTTTTCCATGCCCGTTGGTTCATAACGACTGTTTGATATGCGTGTAAACAAAGGGCTAAGGTCTTCCACTGACCAGAAACGTTCTTCAAACATGTTTGCCTCTTTGCGCGCATGTTTCAGGAGTTTGCGTTTATTAAAAATCATGGTCCATGAAACAATCGATGCCAATAACAGTATTAACATTACAAACTGTACAAGCAGGCTGGCATTAAGAATTAAGTCGATAAATGAATTTTCAGGGGTCATTTGTATTTTAAAACTCCTTAAGTAAGGGATCAGGCATGGGTGACGCTTTTAATGTAGTTGCGTTAAGACACGCAACTTTTACTTCTGCCTGACTTAATAATTCTTCATTTTCGTTATTGATATTTTGTTTGAATACCAGGCTTGCGCCGCGTTGAGTGACTAATTGAGACGTTATGGTTAATAAATCATCTAACCGGGCAGGTTTTACATAGTCGATAGTCATTTTTTTAACGGCAAACAAAATCCCGTGTTCCTCTATTAATGTTTTATGTTCAAACCCGATACTTCGTAACCACTCCGTGCGTGCACGTTCCATGTAGCGCAAATAGTTTGCATAAAACACAACCCCGGCAGCATCAGTGTCTTCATAGTAGACGCGTACTTTCCAGGAAAATTCTTTAGACATTAATTTTATTTATTCTTCTGTGTTATCAAACAGATCATCGTTTTGTGGTGTATCGCTTGGTGCTTCCAGGCCAAAGTGTTGCCATGCCGTACGGGTTGCAACGCGTCCCCTTGATGTACGCATCATAAATCCCTGCTGTATCAAATAGGGTTCCAGCACATCCTCAATCGTGTCACGTTCTTCACCAATTGCTGCAGCGATACTATCAATAC
>JBNLAL010000129.1:0-5185 GCA_050302115.1 Gammaproteobacteria bacterium
ATCACTTATAAAACCCGGGGCAAAGATCGAAATCAAAATAGGACTCAAAACAACACCGACTAACGTAACCAGAAATAGAATCAACCCTAATGTTGCCGCTGTCTGGTCCACCAGGGCTTTTACTTCTTCCTCTCCTCTTTGTTCCTTGTATTCAGACAAAACTGGGACAAAGGCCTGCGAAAACCCTCCTTCAGCAAAGAGACGACGTAAAAAGTTCGGGATACGGAACGCGACAATGAAAACATCAATACCCAGCCCCGGCCCAAACAAACGAGCAATCACAATATCGCGTAATAAACCGAATATTCGCGATATCGTTGTCATAGCACCAACCGTAAAGGTCGATTTCAATAACTTGTGGCTCATGTGTTTGTTTCCAAAACCAATAAAAACAGTGAGAATATCACCCTATCTAATTGTTTTTAAATTAAAATATTAAATTTTCGGATAGCATAGCATATCTCGGCGAATCCATTGACAAATTGCTCCAATATCCGCATCATGTCGCGCCTTTAAAGGAACCAATCAGGAGTTAAGAGTGGCAAACATTGCATCTGCAAAAAAACGCGCAAGACAATCAGAAAAGCTGCGTCTGCATAACGCGAGTCAGCGTTCAATGCTTCGCACCCAGATCAAGAAAGTAGTTAACGCAATCGAAGCAAAAGACAAAGAAGCAGCAGAAAATGCTTACAAAGCCGCTGTTCCTGTTATCGATGCCATGGTCAGCAAAGGTATTATCCACAAGAACAAGGCCGCTCGCCATAAATCTCGTCTGAACAGCCATCTGCGCGCAATGTAAAAACTCTTGCTTAAAGTTATTTAAAAACCGGCTTTTTAGCCGGTTTTTTTAATTCCGAACTTCAAAAAGTATCACTAAAAATAGTCATTTTTTCGTAAGAGCGAGAAAGCACCGCGCACAGAACCGGAATGTATAGCTAATACATGAGGATTCGAGCACGGAGCTGACGAAGCTATTGCGGAAAAAGGGCATTTTTAACTTAATGCTAAGTTGTCCCGGTGGATCAACTCATCCTCATCAATCTGCCCAAGGATATCCCGCATCTCTTTACTTGATTTACCAATAATCTGTCTGGATTGATGTGAGTCATAATTCGCCAGGCCACGTGCTATTTCATTACCCCCTTTATCCAGGCACGCAATGATTTCACCACGTTTAAAATCACCATTTACTGATTTAACACCTACCGGTAACAAACTCTTACCATTTTCTATCAAGGCTTTCACCGCACCTTCATCTAACACAACGGAACCACGTAACACGTTCTGATTTGCTAACCAGAGTTTTCGCGCTTGAATGGTTTCAGCACTATTCGTCAATAACGTACCCATGTTTTCTCCATGAGAGATTTTAATTAACACAGATTCTTCATTACCCGATGCAATGATCGTTTTTGTCGCAGATCGGGCAGCAATCTTTGCCGCCTTAATCTTGGTACGCATTCCACCACGACCTAAACTTCCACCTTCCCCGGCATAGTCCTCCAGTTCTGAATCACTCACATCGGCCTGCTCGATTAATTCAGCATTACTATTATTACGGGGGTCATCGGTATAAAGTCCGTCTTGATCAGTTAGCAGGATCAATAGATCAGCATCAATCAGGTTGGCCACCAGACCCGCTAATGTATCGTTATCTCCGAAACGGATCTCATCAGTTGCAACGGTGTCGTTTTCATTAACAACGGGAATCACCCCTAGTTTAATTAATGTATTTAAACTGGTGCGCGCATTCAAATAACGTGTACGGTTAGAAATATCATCATGTGTTAACAATATCTGTGCGGTTTTTTTTCCATAACGTTGAAAGCAGGTTTCATAGGCCTGGATTAAACCCATTTGACCTACTGCTGCTGCAGCCTGTAAATCATGGACAACGTTAGGACGTTTCTTCCAGCCAAGACGCGTAATACCTTCAGCAACGGCACCTGATGAAACAATCACTAATTCAATACCACGGTCACTTAATTCGGCAATCTGTTTTACCCAGAGATTAAGCAACTCATGTTTCAAACCACAGCCGTTGTCTGTAAGTAAAGCACTACCTATTTTGACGACCCAACGTCGTGAATTGGCTATTTTTTTTCTATCGCTACTCATCTGCTTCTTCTTTTTTATTTATCCATTCATTAATAGCGTAAACCAGTTCCTGACAACCCTCTTTGGTAATGGCTGAAATAGTATGAATTGTTAACTCTTTATCAAATGTCTTATGTATTTCTGCCTTTAATTCATCAATCAATTCACCGGGTAAAACATCACATTTATTTAACACCAACCATCTTGGTTTTTGAAACAACCCTTCGTCGTAATTTTTTAGTTCTTTTTCAATATCCTTGATGTTCTTGATCACATCCTCCGGATCAAGACTGGAATCAACAATATGTAATAATAAGTTAGTCCGGCTTAAATGTTTTAAAAACTCGATTCCCAGGCCGGCACCATCCGAAGCTCCTTCGATCAAACCCGGGATATCTGCAATAACAAAACTCTTCTCATTCTCAACTTTTACCACACCTAAATTCGGATACATGGTGGTAAACGGATAATCGGCTACTTTCGGTGTTGCAGCCGATACGGCACGAATAAAACTCGACTTACCGGCATTCGGTAAACCCAATAAACCCACATCGGCCAAGACCTGCAACTCAAGCCGCAGATCACGTTCTTCTCCCAAAGAGCCTTTAGTTGTTTGACGTGGTGCCCGGTTGGTACTGCTTTTAAAACGTGCATTCCCCAAGCCATGAAAACCACCCTGGGCAACAAGCAACTTATCATTCTTATTAACGAGGTCACCAATCAACTCATCGGTCATGTCATCATAGACCAGGGTTCCCAAAGGTACTTTTATAAACAAATCTTCAGCAGAACTGCCTCGTCTGTTTTTGCCCATACCCGGTTGACCATTCCTGGCACGAAATAAACGATCATGCCGAAAATCAACCAGTGTGTTCAGACCTTCATCCACGATCAAATAAACGCTACCACCATCACCACCGTCACCACCATCTGGGCCGCCTTTTGGGACAAATTTTTCGCGCAGGAAACTCAGGCAGCCATCGCCGCCTTTCCCAGCTTCCACCCGTATAGTAGCCTCGTCTACGAATTTCATTTGTTAAGACCTTCGAATTTCATCAATTGGTATTGTACTTGGTAAATAAACTGATTTATCTAACCCAATAACGACAAAACCCCGCCGGTGGCGGGGTTTTGTACATCAATTCAGTTTATCTGCCTAGCCCGCAACCACATCCACAAAGGTACGGTTCTTTGGACCACGCTGATTGAATTCGACCTTACCATTTGCAGTAGCAAAGATAGTATGGTCATGACCCAGACCAACATTCAGACCGGCATGATACTTGGTGCCACGTTGACGTAGGATAATGTTACCGGCAATCACTTCTTCACCGCCAAACTTCTTAACGCCAAGACGTTTTGATTGTGAATCACGTCCGTTACGAGTACTACCACCTGCTTTCTTATGAGCCATTGCTATTTACTCCAAATCTTATTTCGCTGCGATATCAGTTATAGAGAGTTCCGTATAAGCCTGACGGTGACCCATCTGCTTACGGCTGTGTTTACGACGTTTGAATTTAACGATCTTGACCTTTGGCCCACGACCATGACTTTCCACGGTAGCGGTGACCTTGGCGCCTTTAACAAAAGGGGTTCCAACAGTGACATTTTCACCATCAACGACCATCAAAACTTCATCAATTTTGACCTTTTTGCCTGCCTCGGTGTCGAGCTTTTCGACTTTGAGCTTGTCGCCCTTTTCTACTTTATACTGTTTACCACCGGATTTGATTACCGCGTACATCTGGATTCTCCATACCTTGCGCAGAATGCGCTTCTAACAAAGGGGGCAGATTCTAAGAAATTCAACAGGTGGTGACAAGGTAAGAATGCTAAAATTCTAAAATTACCTTGAATTTAATGGCCTCAGGCAGTATTTTCCGCCCGATTTGATGGAATTTCAAAAACTTATAGGCACCAATTTAGACGTGAACCACAACGACGCAACCGCTGAAAAGCCAGTAGAAATGGGCATAGACCGCATCCGTGCATTAATAAAAGACGATATGGAGCGGGTAAATGGCCTGATCGAGGAAAGTTTATACTCTGAAGTGGGTCTGATAGACCAATTAGGCCATTACATTATAAATAGTGGCGGAAAGCGACTCCGTCCTGCGGTAATTCTATTGAGCGCTAAAGCCTGTGGCTACAACGGCAACCAGCATATCAACCTGGCCGCAATTATCGAATTTATTCATACCGCAACCTTACTACATGACGACGTCGTCGATGCCTCATTATTAAGACGTGGCCATGCGACTGCTAACCAGCGCTGGGGCAATGAGGCAAGCGTATTGGTGGGTGACTTCGTTTACTCCCGTGCCTTCCAAATGATGGTCAAGACCGATTCCATGCGCGTTATGCAGATCCTGGCAGAAACCACCAACACCATTGCTGAAGGTGAAGTCCAACAACTGATCAATCGACATGATCCTGAAACCACCAAGGAAAGTTACCTGGAAGTTATCAGAAATAAAACGGCCAAACTCTTTGAAGCCGCTTCAAGACTTGGTGCTGTTATTTCAAACCGTTCCGAAAAAGAAGAACAAGCATTAGCAGCTTATGGCAGACACCTGGGAACTGCATTTCAATTAATCGACGATGTATTGGATTACAGTTCATCGTCTGATGAACTCGGTAAAAACATTGGTGATGATCTGGCCGAAGGGAAACCAACTTTACCTTTACTCTATGCCATGTGGAACGGTACGGCAGAAGAAGCAGACATTATCAAGGATGCAATCGAAAACGGTGGGCTGAACCAGATTGATAAAATTATGTCCGCCATCAATTCAACAGGTGCCATTGCATACACAGATAAAATTGCTAACGAAGAAGCTTCTCTGGCTATGAAAGCATTAGAGGATCTACCTGCCTCAGACTACCTTGATGCCTTATACGCTTTGGCGAGATTTTCTGTCGAAAGGCAATATTAAAAATAATAAACTTATCCCACTAAATCGGAGTGTAGCTCAGCCTGGTAGAGCACTGCCTTCGGGAGGCAGGGGCCGGAGGTTCGAATCCTCTCACTCCGACCATTATCAATAAATAAAGGCCAGTGTTTTTGTAGTCTTTTTTTATTGAT
>JBNLAL010000130.1:0-5175 GCA_050302115.1 Gammaproteobacteria bacterium
CACCCATACTTAAAAAAATGCGACGGCAAAAACGCGAATATATTATTTGTGGAGACTGGAATATTGCGCACAAAGAGATCGATCTGAAAAACTGGAAAGCAAATCAAAAAAATTCCGGTTTTCTACCGGAAGAGCGCGCATGGATGGATCTGCTATTTGATGAAATCGGAATGGTTGATTCATTCCGAGTTGTTAACCAGGAACCGGATCAATATACATGGTGGTCGAACCGGGGGCAGGCCTGGGCCAAGAATGTAGGGTGGCGGATTGATTATCAGGTAATCACACCGGGGTTGAAAGATAAAATTAAATCAGTGTCAATCTATAAAGATGAACGGTTTTCGGATCATGCTCCGTTGATAACGGATTATGATTTGAAGATTTAATTCTTTAAACCACTCCGGCAACAGTTCCGGTTCTTTAATCAAAAACCGCTTTTCTCTACTCGTTTGTCCGGAGATTAAATCTACACTTGATTTACTTACTTTAAATTCCTTTGCGAGATAATTTGTAATTTCTTTATTCGCTTTATTATCAACCGGTGGGGCTTTAATTTTAATTTTTAAACTTTCACCGTGGATACCAACAATAGTGTTTTCTTTTGCCTTGGGTTGAACGTGCAGTTTGAGTAACAGATCTTTTCCCTGCCATTGGTAGAACGACATTATTTATAAAACGAGTCTATGTCCAAGATCCATTAATGGAGATACAAGCAGGATCATTAAAAGGTTCATAACTATAAGCACAACAAGTGGTGACCAGTCAAAACCGCCGGCAGGCGGGATCAAACGTCGCGCCGGTCTGAGTATGGGTTCACTTAATTGATACATAATGACGGTCATCGGGTTATAGGCGCCGGGATTCACCCAGCTTAATACAGCCTGAATAATTATGATAAAAATATAAACATAGATGAGTGTTTTTAATAAATGTGCGATGGTTAAAATCAGCAATCCCATCGGTGCGGGAAATATTCCACTGGTAACCAGCATGATTAAGACGATCTCCAATGCTTGTATAATTAACATGAGAATGATGGAGGGCCAGTCAATACCCATATAACCGGGTATTAATCGTCGTAAGGGTTTAATAGGTGGGTTGGTTATCTTGACAATAAACTGCGATAACGGATTATAAAAGTCCGCACGAACACTGGCTAATAGATAACGTAACAACACAGCGAGAATATATAAACCGAATAGTACTTCAATCAGGAAGACAAAAGCTTGTGTTAAATAACCGCCACTCATTGTTAATTACCAAAAGTTTGTGAGAGTTCTACGGAACGTTTTTCTGCCGCTTCCATTGCTTCGATAATTAATTGATCCAGCTTGCCTGTTTTAAAAACGTTAATGGCTTGTTCTGTTGTGCCGCCAGGTGAGGTAACCTGTTTTCGCAATGCAGCGGGGTCAGTGCCGGAAAGTAATGCCATTTTGGCGGCACCCAATGCTGTTTCAACAGTTAATAACCGGGCTTCTTCCCTGTTGATACCCATTTTCATGGCTGCTTTTTCCATTGTTTCCATAATATAAAAGAAATAGGCCGGGCCACTGCCGGATAATGCTGTAACAGCATCCATTTGTTCCTCGTTTTCGAGCCAGATGGCAATTCCCACGGAGCGCATCATGGCCTCGGCCGTATTTTTTTGATCTTCTGTGACGTTGGTGTTGGCAAATAAGGCAGCAGCCCCGGCTTGTATGAGTGCTGGAGTGTTAGGCATAACGCGTACTATTGCTGTGTTATCACCAAGCCACTCTTTTAGAGAAGCCAGTCTGACCCCGGCGGCAATGGAAATAATAAGTTTATTGGCGTTTTCGATGCTACCTTTAATGCCGATAGCCACTTCATGAATTAGTTGGGGTTTAACGGCGAGTACTATGACATCTGCATCATTGACAATATCGGTATTGTTCTCAAATGTACTAATGCCAAATTGATTTGAAATAGATTGGCGTTGTTCTCCGTCCGGATCAGCAGCCGAAATTTGATTTTTATCAAGGTGGTTTGAGATTAACCCGCCAATCAGGCTGCGTGCCATGTTGCCGCAGCCAATAAATGCAATTTTGCAGTTTTCCATTGAGTTAAGTTGTCCTGTGTTTTGTTTATTCTTTAGTATTAAGCAGTTTAGCAATATGCTTACTTTCTTGCATTGCGTGGACCGAAGATTGCCGTCCCGATTCTGACCATAGTAGATCCTTCGGCTATGGCCGCCAGCATGTCCTGCGTTGTTCCCATAGATAAAGTGTTCAGTTCGGGCATGGTCTGTTTTAATCTTTCCATGCATTGCCGTAATTTTGCAAATGATTCTCTTTGAGTCACAAAATCATTGGAAGGTGCCGGAAGGGCCATTAAACCGCGTAATTTCAAATTGATAAATGGTTTAATTTCTTCAATAAAATCCTCGACTTCATTTAACTCAATTCCGGATTTACTGGTTTCGCCGCTGATATTGATCTGGATGCATATATTAATGGGTGCTTTATGCCGCGGTCGGGCTTCATCCAGTCGTTTGGCAATTTTGACCCGATCTACGGTATGAACCCAATCAAAGTGGGTGGCAATTTGCCTGGTTTTATTTGACTGGATTGGCCCTATAAAATGCCAGCAGACATTGGGGTTATTAATGGCTTCAATCTTCTCTATGGCTTCCTGGCAATAATTTTCTCCAAAATGGGTCTGTCCAGCGCTGATTGCCGTTTTTATGTCAGAAACCGGGCGTGTTTTGCTAACCGCAATAAGCATTACGGAACCTTTTTCCCGCTGATATTTGTTTTCAGCGGTGGCAATTTCAGCCCGAATTCGGTGCAGATTGGTGTCAATATTCATAAATTCACATTATTGCGGTAGTCTATAATTTAAAATATCAGTAAGATTGATAGCGTATGTGTGGTGAGATAATAACAAAAGTCACGGTTTATCGATTTCACCCTTTTTGCATGTCAAAATGAATAATAAACAACAACATGCATAGTCATCTATGTCATTACCGATTTGGGAGGTATAAATGGATATTGGTGAACTTTTAGCTTTTGGGGTTAAGAACGGCTGTTCTGACTTGCATTTGTCGGCAGGTTTGCCTCCGATGATTCGTGTGGATGGCGATGTACGTCGAATCAATGTGCCGTCGCTGGATCATAAGGACGTCCATGACATGGTGTATGACATCATGAATGACAAACAGCGTAAAGATTTTGAAGAATTCCTGGAATGTGACTTTTCTTTCGAAGTGCCCGGTCTGGCCCGCTTTCGTGTCAATGCTTTCAACCAGAACCGCGGTGCCGGTGCCGTATTTCGAACCATTCCCTCAGAAATTCTCTCACTTGAACAATTAAATGCACCAAAAATATTCGAAACAATTTCGGATTTTCCACGTGGTGTGGTTTTGGTCACAGGACCTACAGGTTCAGGTAAATCAACAACACTTGCGGCGATGGTCAATCATAAAAATGAAACCGAATATGGCCACATTCTGACGGTTGAAGATCCCATCGAATTTGTACATACCAGTAAAAAATGTCTGATTAATCAGCGTGAGGTTCATAGAGATACATTGGGCTTCAATGAGGCACTTCGTTCAGCTCTACGTGAAGATCCGGATGTGATTCTGGTTGGCGAAATGCGTGACCTGGAAACGATTCGTCTGGCGTTGTCCGCGGCAGAAACAGGTCACTTGGTATTCGGTACTCTGCATACCAGCTCCGCGGCGAAGACTATAGACCGTGTCGTTGATGTGTTTCCGGCAGAAGAAAAAGACATGGTGCGTGCGATGTTGTCAGAATCATTACGTGCTGTTATTTCACAGACACTGTTAAAGAAACAAGGTGGTGGTCGTGTTGCTGCACATGAAATCATGATCGGTACGCCAGCTATCAGAAACCTGATTCGTGAAAACAAAATTGCACAGATGTACTCGGCAATTCAAACAGGGCAACAGTTTGGCATGCAGACACTTGATCAGAATCTGCAACAACTAGTACAAAAGAATGTTGTGACGCGGCAGGAAGCCATGTCGAAAGCTGCAAACAAAGATAATTTTTAGTTAAGGGTGTTGATAGAACACTTTTAAATATTTACTGAACCCGGAGAGGTCAAATGGAAAGAGAACAAGCGATAAAATTTATGCGCGATCTTCTCAAGCTGATGATTGAGAAGGGTGGTTCTGACTTGTTTATTACGGTCGGCTTTCCACCAGCGATGAAGATCCATGGCAAGATGACCCCGGTCTCGAAAACAGAGCTCACACCTGAAAATACCAAGGCGCTGGTTTATGCAGTAATGAACGATAAACAGTTAAAGGAGTATGAAGCGACCAAGGAATGTAACTTTGCTGTTGCTCCAGTAGGTATTGGCCGTTTTCGTGCCAATGCGTTTATACAGCAAAGTTTTTGCGGCTGTGTTATGCGTGTGATTGAAACGGACGTACCTAATATCGATAAACTGAAACTGCCGGAAGTTTTGAAAGATGTGGTGATGACCAAGAACGGTCTGGTAATCATGGTTGGTGGTACCGGTTCCGGTAAATCAACCTCACTGGCCGCGATGATCGATTACCGTAATGCGAACAGTTATGGTCATATAATTACCATCGAGGATCCAATCGAATATGTACATCCGCATAAAAACTGCGTCATTATGCAGCGTGAGGTGGGTGTTGACACGGATGACTGGGATATTGCCTTAAAGAATACACTGCGTCAGGCACCGGATGTTATTTTGCTTGGTGAGATCCGTGACAGGGAAACGATGGAGTTCGGTATTGCCTTTGCGGAAACGGGACATTTGGCTATGGCAACCTTGCACGCAAACAGTTCAAACCAGGCTTTGGATCGTATCATTAACTTCTTCCCGGAAGAGCGTAAACAACAGTTGTTAATGGATTTGTCCTTGAACCTGAAGGCCGTTATTTCACAAAGACTTCTAAAAACCCCCGATGGAAAGGGGCGTGTTGCAGCAATTGAAATCCTTCTTAATTCACCATTGATTTCTGATTTAATCCTGAAGGGTGAAGTGCATGAGATTAAGGCAATCATGGCCAAGTCAAACGAACTGGGCATGAAGACTTTCGACCAGGCATTATTTGATCTCTATGAGGCAGACAAGATTTCTTATGAAGATGCATTGCGTGCAGCTGACTCAATGAATGAATTACGTTTACGCATAAAACTGGAAGGTAAG
>JBNLAL010000131.1:0-5134 GCA_050302115.1 Gammaproteobacteria bacterium
CTATGATTACAAGCAGAATAGCGATGAAAATAATGAGTAATAAGGTATTCATGACAGACCTGACAAGCCCATTAATCCCATTGATAACATGCCGAAGGTAAATAAAACAATGGGTAAACCTTGAAAAGGTTTTGGAACATTACTGTTGTCGATACGTTCACGTAGACAGGTAATGACTAACAATAAAAACAGAAAGCCTGAACCGCTTGTAAAACCAGACAGAAAAGCGTCCATAACGCTATTAACCTGGGCTTCCTGTAAAAGAATGACAGCAAATAGAATGGAGTTCATTAATATTACTGGAACAATGGCATTGATTTGTTGAATGAAAAAAGGGAATAAACGATGAATCAGTTTTTGTGAGCCGAGCACCACGACTAATGTAATTAAAACGTAGATCAAAAGTTCGAGATATTGAATATCAAGTGGTAAAACAATAAATATATGAGCCAGGTAAATACAGGGTAGTAAAATAATTAAACAATACAGTGTGGCTAATCCGGTAAACCAGGCGACATCCATACGTCTACTTGTAGCAACCTGTAAATCTACCCCTACGAGATAGGTCAATACGATATTATTAACTAACGTTGCGTTAAAGAGGAATAGAAAAAAATCGCTCATTCACATCCTGTCCGGTTATGACTGGTTATTAATAAGTATCTTAGCAGTGAAAGCGATAAGGCTTAAGTAAGTTTATACAGGATTAGTTCAGCACTCGTAAAAATTAGAGATTTTTAGCTCAGACGAGAACGAAGTAAGAGTGAAAAAGATCACCTTATTTAACTTTCATACCGGGTTCTGCGCCATTATCAGGATGAAGGACAAACAGGTCTTTTCCTCCTGGCCCTGCTGCTAACACCATACCTTCTGATAGTCCAAAACGCATTTTTCTGGGTGCCAGGTTGGCAACCATTACAGTTAATTTCCCCTCAAGATCTTCCGGTGCATAGGCAGATTTAATTCCGGCAAAAACATTGCGGGTTTCTCCACCGATATCGAGTGTCAGTTGCAGTAATTTATCCGCCCCTTCGACATGTTCTGCTTTTACAATTTTGGCAATACGCAGATCAACCTTCATAAAATCATCAAAAGTGATTTCATCTGCAATTGGGTTGTCTGCCAATGGACCACTCGGGGCAGCTTGTTCAGTTTGTGCACTTAAACTTTCTTTACTGTCTTTAATCATGGCTTCAATATGTTCCTTTTCAACACGTGTCATTAATGGTTCAAATTTGTTAATTGTATGATCAGTTAAAGCAACATGACTATCTGACCATTTCAAGGGTTCAATATTCAAAAATGCCTCGGCCTTTTCTGCCATAACAGGTAATACCGGTTTCAGGTAGATCATTAGCAGGCGGAAGCAATTAATACCCATCGTGCAAATGGCCTGTAATTCATCACCCTTGTTTTCTTCTTTGGCAATGACCCAGGGTTTTTGTTCATCAATATACTGGTTGGCCTTATCAGCCAAAGCCATAATCTCACGCATGGCACGCGAGTATTCACGTTTGTCATAAGCATTTGCAATGCTTTCATTGGCATCCGTTAAAGTTTTAAATAAATCCTGATCGTGTATTGTTGTTGCAAGTTTTCCTTCAAAACTTTTTTTGATAAAACCGGCGCAACGACTGGCTATATTCACAACTTTTCCCACCAGGTCTGCATTGACTCTTAATACGAAATCTTCCAGGTTTAAATCGATGTCATCTACACCCGAACCCAGTTTTGCAGCAAAGTAATAACGAAGGTATTCCGGGTTTAAATGTTCGAGATAAGTACGTGCCATGATAAAAGTGCCACGTGATTTGGACATCTTTTGCCCATCGACGGTCAGGAAGCCATGCGCATAGATCGCGGAAGGCGTTCTGTATCCACTACCATGTAACATCGCTGGCCAGAACAGTGCATGAAAGTAGATAATGTCTTTACCAATGAAGTGATACATCTCTGTATCACTGCCTTCCTTGCACCATTCATCAAAATCCAGGCCGGCTTTTTCGCATAATTTTTTAAAACTGGCGAAATAACCCATTGGTGCATCCAGCCAGACGTAAAAATATTTTCCAGGTGCTCCCGGGATTTCGAAACCAAAATAGGGGGCGTCACGCGAGATGTCCCATTCCTGTAACCCGGCTTCAAACCATTCATCCAGTTTATTAGTGACTTCAGGTTGCAGATGGCCTGCACGAGTCCAGTTACGTAAGAGTTCTTCAAAATCGTTTAATTTGAAAAAGTAATGTTCCGATTCTTTTTCAATTGGCGCTGCCCCGGAAACAGCCGAAACCGGGTTTATTAAATCGGTTGGGCTGTATGTCGCTCCGCAAACCTCGCAACTGTCACCATATTGATCTTTTGCACCACATTTTGGACATTCGCCACGAATAAAGCGATCTGGCAGAAACATTTCTTTTTCAGGGTCATAGGCTTGTTTAATTGTCCGCTTGTGTATGTGCCCTTTTTCGTTGAGTGCCTTGTAAATAGTCTCAGCCAACCATTTGTTTTCGTTTGAATGTGTGCTGTGGTAATTGTCGAAATCAACTGCAAATTCCCTGAAATCTGCCATATGTTCTTTTTCGATACGTTCGATTAATTCTTCGGGGGTAATGCCCTCTTTCTGGGCGTGCAGCATAATCGGTGTACCATGCGCATCATCTGCACAGACGTAATAACAGGTATGTCCCTGCATCTTCTGGAAACGCACCCAGATGTCGGTCTGGATATATTCCACCAGATGACCAATATGTATAGGCCCATTGGCATAGGGCAGGGCGCTGGTAACGAGAATTTTTCTTTTTTTATCTGACATTCTGTGTCTAAGTCTCAAATTGGGGCGCTAAAGTAGCATTATTCAATAGCAGCGTGAAGAGAAGCCAATAAATTTGTAGAATAGCCGCCCAACTCATAATTCAGGTTTTATTAAATGTCGACATTAAGTCGTGAACAAATAGAAGATATCCTTTCACAAGTCGAGGATCCCAATACCCGTAAAGATTTGGTCAGTGAAAAAACAGTCAAAAATATCAATATTGAGGGTGGTAAAGTCAGTATTGATCTGCAGTTTGGTTATCCGGCAGAAGGTTTAAAAGAAGAACTTTCAGAAAAGATAGGTGACTTATTAAAGGAACAAGGCATTACTGATTGTGTGGTAAATATCAGTTCAAAGATTATAGCTCATGCCGTTCAACAAGGAGTGCAACTACTACCCAATGTAAAAAACACTATTGCGGTTGCTTCCGGTAAGGGGGGAGTAGGCAAATCGACTACATCAATTAACCTCGCTTTAGCGTTGCAAGCTGAAGGGGCAACCGTAGGTATCCTGGATGCTGATATTTATGGTCCGAGTCAACCAAGAATGTTGGGAATAACTGGAAAACCGGACACGACGGATGGCAAGACCGTTGAACCCAAGATGAGTTATCAGGTGCAATCCATGTCAATTGGCTATTTGATAGAAGAGGACACACCAATGATTTGGCGAGGTCCGATGGTTACCGGTGCACTGGAACAATTACTAAATGATACCAATTGGAAAGATCTGGATTATCTTATTATCGATTTACCCCCCGGGACTGGGGATATTCAATTGACTCTGTGTCAAAAGATTCCGGTAAGTGGTGCTGTAATAGTGACTACACCTCAAGACATTGCTTTGCTGGATGCCAAGAAGGCATTAAAGATGTTTGAAAAGGTGAATGTGCCGGTATTGGGAATTATTGAAAATATGAGTACCCATATCTGCAGCCAATGTGGCCATGAAGAATATATCTTTGGCCAGGGTGGTGGCGAACAAATGGCCAAACAATACAATGTCGATTTATTGGGTTCATTGCCTTTGGATATTACTATCCGTGAAGGTGTAGATAATGGTAAACCGACTGTCGCGATGGAGCCGGATTCTGCTGTTACGATGAAGTATCGTGAGATTGCCAGAAAAACAGCTGCTAAATTGGCGCTACAGTCAAAAGACTATTCATCGAAGTTTCCGAAAATCGTCATTGAAAATAATTAGAAGAGAATTAATTAATGAGTATTAAGTCCTGCACTGGCAATTGCTCCTGCATTGCCAGTATTTCCGCCATCCTTGGCGGTTATAAATGGATCCGATAAGGAGATATAAAAATATATGAGCATAAAAAGTGATTCCTGGATCAGGCGCATGGCGGAAGAACATAAAATGATAGAGCCGTATGAACCAAACCAGGTGAAAATGAATGGTTCAGAGAAGCTTATTTCTTATGGTACTTCCAGTTACGGTTATGATGTTCGTTGTTCGGATGAGTTTAAAATCTTTACCAATGTACATTCAGCAACAGTTGATCCGAAGAACTTTGACAATAAGAGTTTTGTTGATATCAAGGCTGACTATTGCATTATACCGCCAAATGCCTTTGCTTTGGCACGTACAGTGGAGTACTTCCGGATTCCCCGTAGTGTTTTAACGGTATGCCTGGGCAAATCAACTTATGCGCGTTGTGGAATCATAGTAAATGTCACACCGCTTGAACCGGAATGGGAAGGTCACGTGACCTTGGAGTTTTCAAACACTACAAACCTGCCGGCAAAGATATATGCTAACGAAGGTGTTGCGCAAGTTCTGTTTTTTGAATCTGATGAAGTTTGTGAAACGTCTTATAAAGATAGGGAAGGTAAGTATCAGGGGCAAACAGGGGTAACCTTGCCAAAGGCATGATAGTTTAATTGCCGTTCGCTACCAGTTTTTGTTCGTTTTCTTCAGTGGCTTTACTACGTTCTTTTTTTAGTGATGCAGCTTGTTTACTCAAAACATGTTGCATGATTGTTTCCTGGTCGCTTTCGCAGATACCAACAAAATCAGCTGCAATATTGAAACGATACAGGTTGTCATCCATTTTCTTTCTGCAGTCAACAACGCGTGCATATACCGGAATAAAATGATATTCAGGGTATAATAACTAGGATAAGGCCGTAATATGGTTGAATGCAGAAAAGCACCTATACTTGACTCACAAGTTATTAGCATCTATTTACTATGTTAAAGTTGCAGACTGAAACTATCCAATTAAGTTTAATTACCACAAAGTGTGATCCACAAAGGGGTTACTATAGATCACACAGATTCACAAAGACTACACCATAAACCATATCCAAA
>JBNLAL010000132.1:0-5114 GCA_050302115.1 Gammaproteobacteria bacterium
CTGCTGGGTGCAATGGCGCCCACGCCACCCTGATTGGGTGCCAGAATCACCGCTTGACCGGATGCCAGCGATGATGAGAACAGATTGCTGCCTTGTTTCAGCAATCCTGAATAGCTGGCAAAATCGGCCAGGGCAATCTGTCCCTGTACATTAGATTGACCATTGGTAAAACGGGCAAAGATGATCCCTTCACTGTCGATATCAAGACCGCTCAAACGTCCAGTTGTATAACCATCCTGACTCAATGAATTTACAGAGAAAGCACTACCGTATTGCGTAGAAGACGAGTAGTCCTGTACCAATGAAATACTTGCGGCACCTGCAATGGCAAATGGCGGTGTGGTAATGGTACCACCCGCCGGTGTCGTTAATGCACCAGCCGTCGAAAAGGCCATTGTGTCCGGACCATCAGCCAATGTTCCATCGATATAGGTGTAGGTATTCCAGGTATTGGCTGCGGCTGTCTTGACATAATACATCGCTGCCAGATGCGAATTACCTAAACTGTCATATATTGTCGTTGAAGTAGAATGACTATATGAATTTGGATTAGTCGGATCAAATACACCCACGGCAGGTACTGCTTCTGCTGCATCCAGGTTCAGATCAAGTTTCATACTGGTGCTTGCTTGCGGAGCAATATTCGCTGTATTCACCTGAATCGGACCAGCCGCTCCGGTAATATTACCTTGAGCATCGGCACCAAAGGCAATCAGGTTCTGTCCTGAAGCATTGCTTAAAAAACCATTTCGATCAACACCGAACGCACCCGAACGAGTGTAAACCTGTGTTCCGTTATCATCCAGGATAAAGAAACCATTACCATTCAGTGCCATATCAAGATTGTTGTCCGTAAAGGCAATATTGCCCTGGGTAAACTGTTGTCTGATAGCAGAAAGACGAACACCACTACCTGGTGTACTGCCACTACCACCTACATTGGTCACTGCAAATACATCGGCAAATTCTGCGCGTGATTTTTTGAATCCGGTTGTGTTCGAGTTTGCTATGTTGTTACCGATTACATCAAGGTCGCCTGATGCTGCTTTTAACCCACTGATTGCTACTCTAAATGCCATGTTTTTTCTCCTGTGAATAAATCACTTCTTTCAATCACATAATTTCCAATACATCATTCATGCTGTATTTACCCAATCCACCAAGATTGAGCTGTGCTTCATTACCTGAAGCCAATGAAACGCTTTCTACTTTCGCATTAACTAATACCGTTTGGGCAACAGCCTCACCATCCACTGTCGCCGTTGCTTCCACTGTGTATTTGCCTGCAGGTAATGCATTACCTGCGTTGTCTGTGCCGTCCCAGGTATACTTGACTAACCCAGCCTCATTTGAACCCAGACTAATCTGTTTAACTGTTTGTCCGGAAGAATCGAGAATATTCAGCGCCAGGTTGGTTGTAGAATTTTCTAAATAGACCTTGCCGCTAATTTGCCCACCTGCATCCAGTTCTGCTTTAGTACTTGGTACCAAGACTGTCGCACCTACCATGGTTGAAGCCTGTAATGCTGTGCTCGATTGCAAGGAACCGGATAAAGTTGCAAATGAATTATTTAAATCGGTTATACCGGTTACAGTTGCAAACTGGGCCATCTGAGCAATGAACTCACTGCTTTCTGCCGGATTTAACGGATCCTGATGCTTCAATTGGGTCAACATTAATTCAAGAAAATCATCCTGTCCCAGTTCATTACTGTTTTGATTTGATTCCTTTTGCTGAATAGCAAGATGCTGTAATTCAGCGGGAAGTATTGTGTTTGAGTCTGCCATTACAATTCTCTCTATAGTTCCGTTCTATATCTATTGGCCAATATTCAGGGTTTGCATCAGCATGTGCTTGGATGCGTTAATAATCTCGACATTATTCTGATATGTTCGTGATGCTGAAATCATATTTGTCATTTCCTCAATTGGATTAACATTCGGGAAATAAACATAACCTTGTTCATCCGCAGCCGGATGATAAGGAATATACTCTTTTCGTAATTGTTGCTGACTTTCAACTATTCCGGCCACGCGTACACCATTGCTGATCGAGTTATCGCTTAATGTGTCCGAATAAACTGTTTCAAAGACGGGTTGTCTCGCTCGATAGGTTTCACCAGTACTACTGCTAACACTATCTGCGTTTGCCATGTTACTGGCAGTCACGTTCATGCGAATGGACTGCGCTGTTAATGCAGAACCGGCAATATCAAATACCTTTAATAAAGACATTAGATTTCCCCTCGAATTGCTGTCATCAAACCGCTTATCTTTCCATTGAGGAAACGTAAGCTTGCCTGATACATCATTGAATTTTCCATAAAAGCGGAACGTTCTGTCTGAACATCAACGGTATTACCATCCAGGCTGGGTTGGGTTGGGTTGCGATACATCAACTTTACGCCAGGAACTGAACCGATAGCGATATCAAAATGACGCGAATGGGTTGTTCTTAGGTCGCCAGCGTTGGACATTGATTGTGATAATACACTTTGGAAATCAATATCCCGGGCCTTATAGTCAGGCGTATCGGCATTGGCAATATTCGCAGCCAATAATTCTGCCCGGTTTGCCCTTAATTTTAGTGCCGTTGCATGTATGCCAAATATATTATCCATCGTTTTCCACTTTCAGTTTTTTGTCGTGATGGATATTGCATCACGCGTGCCAAAGTAGAAATGGATATTAAAAATAAGGAGTTAGGTGATTTTTTTAGGTGGTTTTATATGGCAAAGCGGAAGAGCTTTGCCCGCAAGCGGCAAGGGGCGTTAATCAGACGTGACGATAAACGATACCACGTGGAACTTTAACCATCTCAAACGCCTCACTATAATTCGTCACTGTTTCTGATGCCCCCAAAATCAGTACACCATCGGAATTTAACGATTTGGCAAACTTGTCCATGATAAGTGTTTTATTTTCATTGGAGAAATAAATCAGTACATTGCGACAAAAAATAATGTCAAATTTTCCTAACGTTGAATAACTCTCTAATAAATTTAAATGCTGAAATCGAACCCGGCTACGTATTTTTTCATTCAATTTATATTTTTCTTCACTAATTTGCGTAAAAAATCTTTTTTTACGTTCATCTGATAAACCGCGTGAAAGAGATAAACTATCAAACTCGGCTGCTGATGCACTTTTTATCACTCTTGAAGAAATATCCGTTGCTACAATTTGAATACCACCAGGGAAAGTGCCAGGGTTTTTCATCATAAATTCTTCAATAATCATACTAATCGAATAGGCTTCATGCCCATATGAACAGGCTGCTGACCAGATACGAGGAGTAGTCATTCTATTACCAGTGAGGTTAGGCAATAAAACATCGTATAAATATTCGAAAGGATATTGATCTCTGAACCAGGAAGTTTCATTGGTTGTCATTGCATCTATGATTTCCAATTTCAACTTATGATCACTTCCTGTCTGGAGTTTTTCTATTGCTTCAGTTAATGAGTCAACACCATGTGCCTCGAGAATAGAACCGAGCCTGTTCTTTACCAGATAAGACTTATTGGCGCCAAGCGTGATACCCGAAGTTTTTTCAAGATAGTCGCAAAAACTCAGGTACTCATTCGTATCCTTTGGATGACTTACGTTCACTGTGCTTGATTTAGGTAAAACTTGTGCTTCAGACAAGATTGAAATCCTTATGAATATTTAATTTTATGGCTTAGGCCGCCTTGTCAGTTTCCTGAACATCTTTCTGTTCAACCTTTAAGTGCATCAATACTCTTGCTGCAAGCTCAGTCGCATCATACTTGGCAAGAAAATCATCAGCCCCTACTTTTTGCACCATACTTTCATTAAATGATCCACTAAGAGATGAATGCAACATCACAACCAATGAACCCAGGATCGGATGTTCTTTAATATTTTTGGTCAGTGTATAGCCGTCCATTTCCGGCATCTCGACATCTGACAATACAAGGGAACAACGTTCTTTTATCGGAACACTTGTATCTTCAGCCCAACCCTGCAAAATTTCATAGGCTTCTTTACCATTTTTTGCCGGGGTATAAGTAATATCCATCTGTTCTAATACCTTAATAATCTGTTTTCTGGCCATAGAAGAGTCATCCACTACCAATACATGTTTATGCTTAACCTCTTCTTTATCCGTTCCATGCGTTACAGAGTCGTCGACCTCATCTGAATAGCCCATGACATCCGCCATCACTTTTTCTACATCAATAATTTCAACCAGTTCATCATCAACTTTAGTAACAGCTGTCAAGAAGGTGATGTTACCAATTCCACTCGGCGGGGCCTTAATCTCTTCCCAGTTCATGTTAATAATTCTATCGACACTCCCAACCAGAAAACCCTGCACATGACGGTTATATTCACTGACGATTACAAAACTGTTACTAATATCTTCAACCGGCTTTTTACCAACGGCCATGGCCAAATCCATTACTGTAATGGTATGTCCGCGCATATTAGCGATCCCGCGAATTACTGGGTGGGCTTGTGGCGCACGCGTGAGTGGAGGACATTTAATGACTTCCCGCACTTTAAAAACATTGATCCCAAATCGTTGTTTGTCCCCGAGACGAAACATTAATAATTCAAGACGATTCCGACCCACCAGTTGCGTTCTGGAATTAACATTTTCCATTAATTTTGTCATGACTTACTCCCGGTTTTTCTATCTGAAGATATATCGGCCCCGGAATAAAAAACCTTGAGTTAATTAGAACGGCATGGCCTTTGCATATTTCATCACATTATAAAAAGCCGAAATGATGGATGAATGATTATGGGACAACGCAAATTAAATATAAGTGACAATAATGATATCGGTCACAGTGATGGTTTTCCTGTATCTACTATTTTCCCCCATCATATTTTAAAAACTAATAAAAACAGGAAAAGTATTTCCCGTTTTTTTCAGCATATGTTTAATAAATCGAATGTTAGTCCAACTCGGGAAACGGCAACTTTTAAAATTGAACCACCGGTGAAAAGCCAATTAAATCAGGAAGCTCAGGAAAAAAAATTATTATTGGAACTCGAAAATTGTGTCGATGCCGCCAGGATTGCAGAAGGTGGCGAACAGTATGATTGGGACTAGGATATGAAAGATTACCTGACTAAACAAA
>JBNLAL010000133.1:0-5109 GCA_050302115.1 Gammaproteobacteria bacterium
CTGACGCCGTATGCCAGTGTCAGTTACAGTCACAACAATCGCGATGACTTTACCGAAACCGGTGCCGGTACAGCGAATTTGAGTGTTAGCGAACAAGACGACGACAGTTTGCGTACAACGATTGGTTTACGTTTAAGTCGTGATATTACAACCAACAACAATAAAACGATTACCCCTTCAGCGATGATTGCTTATGTACATGAACACATGGACAACGTGTCAAGACTTGAAGCTGGTTTTAGTGCGGTACCCACCAGTACCTTTCGTATTGACGGTTCGGATCTGGATCGTGACCGCTTACAGTTAGGCGTAGGTGTCAGTGGGCAACTCAATGAGAATACGACATTGAAAGTCGGTTACAACGGTGAGTTGGCCGGTTCCGATGATCATCACAGCTTTGCGGCGACAGTGAATTTTGCCTGGTAACGCAGATACCCCCGACAGTTTTTACCTTCTATATTCAACTTCCATAAATCCGGTAAATTCTGAACTCTTTACCTGATCTTCAGTCAATGAGATTTGACGCTGCGACTTTTTTATGCAGAATAGTCCGGTCTCAAGCCGCTGATACCGGAAATCACTTTCAAACACATTAAATATAAGAATAAATAGCGGTTAAAAAATACCAAATAAAATAATGTCAGAAGCGATCAAAGTACAATCGTTGAAAAAATCTTTCGGCCCAATACATGCGGTCCGGGGGGTTTCGTTCGACGTTAGTTATGGTGAAGTCCTGGGCTTCCTCGGGCCGAATGGTGCAGGAAAATCCACAACCATGAAAATGATCACCGGTTTTCTGGAACCAACTAATGGAACCGTCAAGGTAAACGGCCATGATGTCCTCGAAAACCCTCTCGAAGTAAAACGCTCAATTGGTTATTTACCGGAAGGCGCGCCTGCTTATGGTGAAATGACGGTACGTAGCTTTCTGAATTTTATCGCTGATGTGCGCCAAATGGATGGACCTGCAAGGAAAAAGCGCATCGATGAAGTTGTAGATATCATTAATATCAAAAATGTCATCGATCAAAGTATCGAAACACTTTCCAAGGGGTATAAACGCCGTGTCGGCCTCGCTCAGGCAATATTGCATGATCCGAAGGTTTTAATTCTTGATGAACCCACTGATGGTCTTGATCCGAACCAGAAACATGAAGTACGTAACCTGATTAAAGAGATGGCCCAGGATAAAGCCATCATTATCTCTACCCATATTCTGGAAGAAGTCGATGCAGTTTGTACCCGCGCAATTATTATTTCAACGGGCGAATTATTGTTCGATGGCACACCATCCGAGTTAATTGCCAAGTCAGAACGTAGTGATATCGACCATGCCTTCCGCATGATTACAACTAAAGACAATACGGAGCAACCGCTATCATGAACGCATTGCTCTCGATTTATAAGCGCGAATTTACATCTTACTTCGTAACACCGGTCGCCTATGTCTTTATCGTTATCTTTTTATTCATGACTGGTACCTTTACCTTTTATCTAGGTGCCTTTTATGAAAGCAACCAGGCAGACCTTGAGCCTTTTTTCCGTTTTCACCCCTGGTTATATTTATTTTTAATCCCGGCGATCTCAATGCGACTCTGGTCGGATGAACGTAAGAGTGGTTCAATTGAATTATTAATGACCCTGCCCGTCTCCATTACTGATGCCGTTGTCGGAAAGTACCTCGCAGCATGGAGTTTTACTGCTGTTGCCTTATTTTTAACCTTTCCCATGTGGTTAACGGTAAATTATTTGGGCAACCCGGATAACACGGTTATCCTGGCAAGCTATATCGGCAGCCTGATCATGGCCGGTGGTTTTCTCGCTATTGGTTCGTGCATATCCGCATTTACCAAAAGCCAGGTCATTGCATTTGTTATCAGTGTAGTGATCTGTTTTATGTTTATCCTGAGCGGTTTCCCCATGGTGCTGGACCTATTTCAGGGTTGGGCACCTCAGGCAGTAATCGATGCCATAGCGTCATTCAGTTTCTTCACACACTTTACTTCGATTAAGAAAGGTGTGATTGATATACGCGACATTATTTATTTTGCGGCATTAATTACGTTCTGGTTATACGTCAACGTTGTTGTTGTTGAGACCAAAAAGGCAAGTTAACCCATGAAGCACTCCGTTAAAAATAGAGTTATTTCTGGTACCGGTTTGATCCTGGCAACCTGTTTGTTCGTTGCGACCATTATCCTTGCCAATACTGCGCTAACAACCTGGCGTATCGACTTAACAGAAAACAAATTATTTACCTTGTCAAAAGGGACATTAAATATCCTGAAGAACCTCGAGGAACCGGTTCAACTAGATTTTTATTTCTCGCAAAAAGCCATGGTCGATTTTCCCCTACTGGCCAATTATGGTGTCCGTGTCAGAGATATGCTGGAAGAATATGCTGCCCATGCCAATGGCAAGTTAATCCTGAACATTATTGAACCGGAAACATTCTCAGAGGCGGAAGATCAGGCCGTTGCCAGTGGCTTACGTACCGTATCCGCCAATGCAGCTGGCGATCGTGTTTACTTTGGGCTAGTCGGCACCAATTCGACCGACGATGAAAAAGTGATTCCTTTTTTCCAAACCAATCGTGAATCGGCACTGGAATATGACATTACCAAGTTGATCTATAACCTGGCTTATCCAGACAAACGTGTTGTGGGCGTTATTTCACAATTACCGATCATGGGTAACAAGGAACAAGGCGACGTACCGACCTGGACTATTATCAATGCACTAAAAGAATTCTTTGACGTCCAGGACCTTGGCACCAAGTTAACTAAAATCGATGACAAGGTTGATGTCCTTATGCTGGTACACCCGAAAGACCTGAACATCGATACGCGTTATGCCATTGATCAATATTTATTACATGGTGGCAAAGCGATCATATTTATTGATCCGCTGGCCGAGCAGGACCATACCCAACCCGATCCGGCTAAACCCAACGTTATGCCTAAACTGGATTCCTATTTAACGGACTTACTGGAACCCTGGGGCATTGCCATGGCAAAAGAAAAGATCGTGGGTGATATGAATGCAGCAATGCGTGTTCAGGCAAACAGTCCGCGTGGACCCCAGGAAATTGATTACCTGCCCTGGTTAAGATTAACAGGGGAAAACTTTAATGCGGATGATTTTTCAAGCAGTGAGCTAAATCTTGTACATATGGGTACTGTCGGTGCATTGGAAATCAAGGAAGATAAGGGATTAACAATTACACCGTTGATTCAAACATCTGAAAAATCAATGCAACTGGAACGCGATCTGATCCTGTTTCAACGTGACCCAACTGTTATTTTGAATAACTTCAAGTCAGAAGATAAGAAAATGATACTGGCTGCCCGTATTCAGGGTAAAACCAGTACCGCTTTTCCTAATGGTCGTCCGGAATCTGATGATGAGGATCATAAAGAAAAATCTGTTAACAACAGAACTGACGATAATTTTGTTACTGAAGGTAACATCAATGTCATCCTGGTTTCAGACACAGACATCTTGGCGGATCATTTCTGGGTCCGTTCTCAAAACATGTTTGGCGTTGATGTCCCGCAACCAATAGCTAATAACGGTGACTTTGTTATCAACAGTATTGAAAATCTTTCCGGCAATACTGATCTCATCAGCTTACGTGGTCGTGGTAAATATTCTCGTCCGTTTGAAAAAGTAGAAGAAATTCGTAAGGCTGCTGAAAAACAATTTCGTCAACGAGAGAAAGAGCTGGAAGCCAGTCTCGCTGAAACTGAAAAGAAAATACGTCAATTACAACAGGAACAAGGGGATGAAAAATCCTACCTTTTAAATAACAAACTGACACAAGAGATTGAACAGTTCAGAAATGAACGGTTAATGACCAGAAAAGAATTACGCAACGTCCAACATGAATTAAGAAAAAACATTGAAAAACTCGGATCTCAGTTAAGGTTTATTAATATTGGCTTAATTCCTTTATTAATTACCCTGATAGCTTTATCAATTGGTATTTATCGGGCAAACAAACGTACATAAAACAGCACTATGTTTAATAAACTGTCAATCCTTTCAATAATTACTGTCGCCGTTATTATTGCGGCAACTATTTTTGTTAATTTGCGTGCACCACAATCAGAAATAGATAAGCCACCTTTTTTCCCGGGACTTGCTGATAGAATTGCTGATGTACAACATATTTCTATTAAGGGTTATGCGGAAAACATTAATCTTTCACTAAAGAATAATGTTTGGGGTATAGATGAATTTGATGGTTATCCTGCCTTACCGGACAAGGTTAAGAGTGCTGTATTAGGTGCCGCCGAATTAAAAATCAATGCGCCTAAAACAAAAATGGAGCGCCTTTATCATAGACTTGGAGTTGAAGGACCCGAAGTTGAGGACACAACGTCATTATTTTTAGCTCTGAAAGATAACAACAATGAGAATATTGTCGAAGTGATCGTTGGTAAACCTCGACGAAGTAGTGCTGCTCAAAACAGCCCGGGATTATATGTACGTAAACCGGATGATGAACAGTCTTACCTGGTTGATGGTGTACTGGATATTACAGCAATAAAAACGGAGTGGATCGACCGTTCAATATTTGATATCCCATCGGAAGGTATCCAGAGTGTACAGATAACACATTCCGATGGTGATACGTTCAAGTTATTCAAGTCTGACAAAGGACAGGAATTGTTTGATTACGAAAATATTCCAGCAGGAAAAAAACTGGGGCCAGAGATTTTAATCAATCGATTCGGCACTATCCTCGAAGACATGCAGATCAGTGCAGCCCGATCTGCTGATAAATTTGTAATGCCTTCAGACACAATAAAGGTAATCATCAAAACTTTTAATGGTATTTTAGTTAATATGACGGCTTTTGAAGTCGATGACATCCCTTATGCTACATTTGACTTCAATTTTGACGAAAGTCAGCTTGTCGATAATAACGATAAAGAAAAATCGACTGATATCAAACAGTATGTTGAACACGTCCAGGGTAAAGCTAAAGGCTGGATTTTTGAAATTCCCGGATTTAAATATGATATTGTGAATAAACGCTCTGATCGTGTTTTACGCGATGATCATTCATTTGAAATGGATGAGGATGAATAGTAATTATTACTG
>JBNLAL010000134.1:0-5106 GCA_050302115.1 Gammaproteobacteria bacterium
ACAAATTATTCTCATCAGCTTGAATAAGCCCCATCAAATCATTTGCATCGGCATAATTAATTTGAACGAATTCAGTTCGTAACGGCGCTAACTCTTCAACTTGTCTGTTCGATTCTAATTCCAGACGTTCACGAGCGGCCAGTTCTTCTTGAGGAGCAACCATAATGACATTGCCGGATTGACGCATTCCCAGTCCACGTGATTTAAGAATAATGTCTAATGCCTGGTCCCAGGGAACATTTTTTAATCGTAAAGTTACGCTACCGGAAACCGCATCACTGGTTACCATATTTAAACCGGTAAAATCAGCTATCAATTGTAATACTGCACGGACTTCAATATTTTGAAAGTTAAGTGATAAGCGTTCACCTGTGAATTCGAATTTATCCTTCTTTTGCGCCTCTGCTTCATCTTTAGTCAGAGGTTTAAATTCGATCGTGTATTGGTTTTCAGATTGATAAGCAAGATGATCATAATCTTCTGATACAGTTGTAATAACCATTTTTACATTATTTCCATTTGCCGTTGTATCAATTTCTTTCACAGGAGTTGCGAAATCAACAACATCCAGTTTTCTGTCCAGGTTTGATGGCAATTGGGTATCAAAAAAATTGATTACAATCTTTCCGCCTTCGACACCCATGTCGATAGGAATAGAAGGATCAGAGAGATCAACAATAATGCGACCTTCTCCTTGATCACCACGTCTAAAGTCAACGTTATCCAGGCTACTGGTTGTGACATAAGAGGTAGAAACCATACCAGTACTGGCTTCAACTGAATCAGAGCCAACACCACTATCAAGATTTAAAATAACATTGTTCCCTTCCATGTCCATTGTGTAGGAAACGGCTCTGGTCAAATTAATTACTACGCGTGTACGGCCTGCTGCTTCAACAGCATTAATACTATTAGCCATACCAATACCAATGGCCTGGGATTTTTCATTTAAGTTAAGGTTTACACCAGGGAAATCCAGTGCGATTCTCGCAGGATTATCAATCGTAAAATTTAATGGTTCCGATGATAATGGTTCAGACAATGTCATCTTTATTTGTACCCGGTCACCTGGTAACGAGGCAAAATTAACATCGTCGAGTGAAACAGCATAACTAGTGACGCTAATCAGACTCAAGCCCGAAAGCAATATTATATGCACTAATTTTTCAAGTTGAGTTTTCATGACTGTATAACCTTTTATTTTAAAATTTAGTCTATTACTAATAGCCATCATTCATATTCCCCATTATCGGACTACTCTTCTTCAATTAAAGCAAGTGCTGCTGCCCGTTCTTCCCATCGTCCAGAACTGTCCTGTACGATCTCCCTTAATTCAATTCTATCTTCATAAATGTTTGTAATTTTTCCTATGTTCGTACCTATGTAATTACCTACTTTTACACGGTGTACGACTCCATCAGGATCAAGAACAATTGCCCAGTTGTTATCTTCGTTATCAATGGTCCCAACCATTCGCAGGCCATCAAGTTCAAAATGTTCAAGCTCTTCACGGTTACGTAACTTGATTTCTTTTTCCATTTCTTCTGTCAAACCATCATCGACATTAGTATTTTCATCAATAGTTGGTTTTTCCATTGCATAAAATAAATTGAAAGGATCACGAGCATCCAGCTTGCCTGATTCATAAGCATAAGCTTCATAGGGTTTTATTTCAGGAAGTGGTTCAATACGCCCGCCAGGTCTCGCCATAATTTCAGACACCTGACTTTCAAGGTCACTAATGTCCCTGGACACACAGCCTGAAGAAAGCAAACACACAAAGATACAGGCAATTGCTTTATTGAAATCCATTGTCTTGGTATGAAGTTTCATCATGCTAATTCTCTTCTTGATCTTCTTGCTCTTCTAATGCCCGATAAGTTTTTGCAACAGCATTCATGAGTAATTTATTATCTGTACCAGGTGATATAGATATATTATGTGTAGTTACAATTCTGGGTAGTGCAGCCACGCCACTAACGAATTCACCAAATTGATGATAACTACCTTCAACAGAAATATTTATTGGAAGCTCGGCATAAAACTCTTTTGGACTTTCACCTTTTGGTTCAAACAACTTGAACTCTAGACCCGATGCCAATCCTGTCTGCGAAATATCAATCAATAATCCAGCGACTTCTGTTTTATTAGGTAACTGTCGAACCATATCACCAAAAGATTGTTCCATTTCCTTCATTTGTTCTTTTAATGCATTTAGATTTGCTGCTTTCCTTTGCTTGGCATCCAGAACATCTATCTGTTCCTGCTCTTTCTGTTGGAGACCAGCAAGCTCTTCCCTTTGTTTGGTTACGTCAAACTTCCAGCCTGCAAACAATATCCCGGCAAATACAATTGCAAAAACCACCGCCTTAATAGGTGCTGGCCATAAACCCGGGTTATTTGGATCCAGGTTATTAATGTCATCAATGAAACTCATGAGTCATCTTCCTCCGGAGCCTTCGGTATGACCTGTGAAAATGTCAGAGTAAAATTATTAACAATCACCTCATTTTCACCAACTGAAGTCTCCCTGATAATCTTTAAATCCGGGTTCGAAAGCCATTCAGAGCTTTCCAGGTTTCGCATAAAATTGGAGACACGGGCATTAGATTCAGCCAGTCCATCTATCGTTATCTTTTCGCCGTTTTGTTCTATTTTTGTTACCGTCAGACCATCCGGCAAACTATTAATCAATTCATCAAACAGACGTACTATTAATGGACGGTTTCCTTGCAGTTGCTCAATCGCTCGCATCCTGGCAAGCAATCTTTCTTTTTCCTTTTCAAGTTGTTTTATTTCTTCAATCTTTTTATCCACAAGCGCGATTTGATCTTCAATAAAACCAATTCGAGTGTTTTGAAAATCAATTAACTGAACATGATAAAAATGTACTGCTCCCCAAACGATGGCCCCAAATATAGCAACGATGACCAAACCCACGATGAACTGGTTTTGTAAATCTTTTCGTCTCGCCTCACGCCATGGAAGTAAATTAATTCTCGACATTAGCCATCACCTCTTAAAGCAAGACCACATGCAATCATCATTGCAGGAGCATCATTTGTTAATGAAGATGTTGGAATCTTGGAAGCAACAGCCATATTTGCAAAAGGATTTGCTACAACTGAATGAACACCAAGTTTTGATTCAACCAGTTCAGCAATGCCGGGTATTGAAGAACATCCCCCAGCAAGAATTAAATGATCAATATCACTGATTTGACTGGATGCATAAAAGAATTGCAACGCTCGACCAATTTGTGAAGCCATATTATCTTTAAAGGGCTCCAATACTTCAGGTTCATAATTATCGGGCAGTCCACCTTGCCTTTTGGCAAGTCCGGCTTCTTCATATGACAAACCATAACGACGTTGAATATCTTCTGTTAACTGTGCACCGCCAAATGGCTCTTCACGGGAATACATGGTCTTTTTACCTTGTATAACGCTAAAAGTCGTTACGTTAGAACCAACGTCAGCGACGGCGATGACTTCTGAAGATGAATCAGCAGGAAAATCTTTTGAAATTAAATCAACAGTGTTTTCAATTGCAAAAGCTTCTATGTCAACTACCTTTGCAGTCAACCCACCAAGTTCGATTGCCGCAACAACGTTATCAACAATCTCGCTTCTGGATGCTGCGAGTAAAACATCAACCCTGTCAGCACCTTCTTCTGATTCGCCTATAACTTCAAAGTCCATTGCCACTTCTTCAAGTGGGAACGGTATATATTGATCCGCTTCAACCTGTATCTGGTTTTCCATGTCATCATCTGACAAACCGGCGGGCATACTGATTACTTTCGTAATTACTGATGACCCGGCAACAGCTACAGCAGCACTTTTTGTTTTTGTACCTGCTTTCTTAACAGCGCGTGCAACGGCCTCGCCGACTTGCTCAATATCGTTTATAGTCTTTTCTGAAACAGAATTAGGTGGAAGAGGCTCTACAGCATAACTTTCGACACGGTATTTACTACCGCTACGGCTAAGTTCTAACAACTTTATTGCAGTTGCGCTAATGTCTATACCCAAAATTGGAGCCGATTTTTTCTTAAACGAAAACACTGTTTTTTCCTTTTGGTGTCATGGGTTATATGCCATATGTGTAATACAACATTAACTTACTTTGGCTACTATAGCCAAGAGAAATTTAAAAAACAATTAGTTTTTGAGCTTTTTTAAGGTAATGGCTTCAATTTTACAATTATGTTAAAAAAACGGAACATGTTGAGTAATTGAGATATCATCTATACAAGATGTTGCGTTTTTTCTTCAATTTTCTGCTCTCATTAATGGTCTTAGGCATTATTACTGTCGTAATTGTGTCGTGGTATGTCCTGCCCGGTCTTCCTGATATAGAAGCCCTGAAAGATGTAAAGATGCAGGTTCCACTTCGAATCTATTCTGCGGATTTATCTTTGATTGCTGAATATGGCGAAAAAAGACGTACCCCTGTTAACGCAGAAGAAGTAAACCCATTGCTTATTAAAGCCTTTCTTGCCGCAGAAGATGACCGTTTTTATGAACATCCTGGAGTTGATTGGCAAGGTATCGCTCGCGCTGCCTATTCCCTGATTAAAACCGGCTCAAAAAAACAGGGTGGTAGCACGATTACAATGCAAGTAGCACGTAATTTCTTTCTAACCCGTGAAAAAACCTATTTAAGAAAACTGAATGAGATCTTCCTGGCTCTTAAAATTGAGAGAGAGTTAAGCAAAGATGCAATTCTTGAATTATATTTAAACAAAATTTACCTTGGACAAAGAGCATATGGTGTCGCAGCAGCAGCCTATGTTTACTATGGGAAAGATATAAATTCTTTAACGTTGTCTCAGGTTGCAATGATTGCAGGTCTTCCTAAAGCACCCTCAACAACAAACCCTATCAGTAATCCTGATCGTGCTTTAATAAGACGCAATTATGTCCTGCAGAGAATGCTAACGCTTTCTTATCTAAGCAAGGAAGAATTTGAAGAAGCTACTGAAAATAGATTTTTAAGAGGACTTAATACTGAAATTCAGGACATTCTTTTACATGAAACATATAATTCTCTCACTTGTTTGGTTGAGCTTGCATCTAAGATTGAGATTCAGCTTGCTTTGAC
>JBNLAL010000135.1:0-5101 GCA_050302115.1 Gammaproteobacteria bacterium
AGCCGTTGAAGCGGCATTGGATGAAGCGGGTATACAACATGTAGGTATAGATATCGGTTTAGAAAATCTGATTGTTCGTTTTAACAATGAAGAAACACAGTTAAAAGCCCAGTCAGTTGTTAAGGAAGCCCTGGGGCATGAATATATTGTTGCCTTGAACCTGGCACCGGCTACGCCGGAATGGTTAAGAAAACTTGGTGCTGAACCGATGTTTCTCGGGTTGGACCTGCGTGGTGGCGTGCACTTCCTGATGGAAGTCGATATGGAGGCAGCAATTGCCAAGGCAGAAGATCGCTACATAGAGGACATGCGTAGCGAATTACGTGAAAACAAGGTGCGTTACAAGACGATCACTAAAAATAAGACAGGCGGCTTGTTAATCCGGTTCAGAGACATAGCTGAGCGTGATAAGGGACAAGATGTCATTGAAGAAAACTTCCCGGATCTGATTATTACGATTCCTGAAACAGAGGAAGAAGAAGCGCGCTTGATTGCTAATATGAAAGAACAGGTGATGCTGGAGACACAGAAACTGGCATTGCAACAAAATATAACAACATTAAGAAAACGTGTTAATGAATTGGGTGTGGCAGAACCGGTTATTCAACAACAGGGCTTAAATAGAGTCGTTGTACAGTTGCCCGGTGTACAGGATACGGCTGAAGCAAAAAAGATCCTGGGTGCCACAGCTACTCTGGAATTTAGACTGGTCGATGAGAAACACAGTCCACAGGATGCTGTGGATGGACGTGTCCCTGCCGGCTCGAAACTGTATTACGAAAGAAGTGGACAGCCCATTCTTTTAAGCAAACAGGTGATGTTGACAGGTGAATCGATTATCAATGCAGCATCGGGAATAGATTCCAGAACAGGTGGCCCCGATGTCACTATTACCCTGGATGGTGCCGGTGCGAAAAGAATGAGCCACGGTACGCGTGATAATGTAGGTAAACGATTGGCCGTTGTCTTTATTGAAAATAAACTCAAGTTTAAAGAAAAAAATGGCGAGATGGTTGAGTCCAAGGAGACCATTGAAGAGGTTATTAATGCAGCCGTTATTCAGGAACAATTAGGAAAACGTTTTCACATTACCGGTCTTGATTCCACCCAGGAAGCCAGAACCCTGGCCTTGTTATTAAGAGCGGGCGCTCTGGCTGCACCTATATATATTGTTGAAGAACGTACTGTTGGTCCAAGCCTGGGGCAGGACAATATCGATAAGGGTATGGAGTCCGTTATTATCGGTTTTATACTGGTCCTGGTTTTCATGGCAGTTTATTACAAACTGTTTGGTGTAATAGCGGATGTTGCCCTGGCCTTAAACCTGGTATTAATTGTTGCCATGTTATCGCTACTACAGGCGACGCTAACCCTGCCGGGTATTGCGGGTATTGTGTTAACTGTGGGTATGGCCGTTGATGCAAACGTTTTGATCTTTGAAAGAATACGTGAAGAAATTCGTAATGGTAACTCGCCACAAGCAAGTATCCATGCCGGTTATGAAAAGGCCTTTTCAACGATTGCGGATGCAAACATCACAACATTGATCGCGGCACTTGTCTTATTCAGTTTTGGAACTGGCCCGATTAAGGGGTTTGCCGTTACCTTGTCCTTAGGCATCATTTCTTCCATGTTTACTGCCATTATGGTTTCGCGTGCATTGGTTAACCTGATCTATGGCGGTCGACGACTACAAAAATTAACAATATAGGTTGCATCAGCAGAGAGTCCAATTATGGAAATGCAGAAAACAAAATTTAATTTCGACTTTATGTCGAAGCGGAAATTAACATCACTAATTTCCGGTTTGCTTATTATTATTTCTATCGCTTCTTTGGCCCAACAGGGTTTGAATCTCGGCATTGATTTTACCGGTGGTACTCTGATTGAAGTGGGTTACTCCAAAGCAGCGGATCTCGATCAGGTACGTCAGGTATTAGGCGATTCAGAATACCATGATGCTATCGTTCAATATTTTGGTGCTGCCAATGATGTTTTGATTCGTATTCCACCACGCGAAGGTTTAAACAGTGCTGCTATCAGCAATGGCGTTTTAAAATTATTAGAACAGACTGATGCTGCAGTTGATATGAGACGTGTCGAGTTTGTTGGACCGCAAGTCGGCGAAGAATTAAAAGAAGATGGTGGCCTGGCCATGATCTATGCCTTAATGGGCATCTTTATCTATGTTGCATTGCGCTTTCAAAGACGTTTTTCAATCGGCGCAATTGTAGCTCTTGTGCATGATGTTCTGATTACATTGGGCTTTTTCTCTGTTTTACAATTTGATTTCGATCTTGCAGTGTTAGCAGCCTTGCTGGCCGTTATCGGTTATTCGCTTAACGATACTATTGTCGTGTTTGATCGTGTCCGTGAAAATTTCCGAAAATTAAGAGATAGAGCACCAATAGAGGTTTTTAATGTTTCGCTTAATCAGACCTTGAGTCGAACATTGATGACATCATTAACCACCTTGTTGGTACTGGTTGCGTTATTTGTTTTTGGTGGAGAATCGATTCATAGTTTTGCCACAGCATTGATCGTGGGTGTAATCGTTGGTACTTATTCATCTATCTATGTTGCCAGTCCAGTCACGTTAACCCTGGGTGTTACCAAGGAAGATCTGATGCCGGTGCAGAAGGAAGGGGAAGAACTCGATTCTTTACCCTGATACGAATGCTCTTTTGTCCTCATACTTCGTTAAAAATATGCTCGAATGCGGGGCCGGGAAGCGGCAAATTATCTATAAACTCCGCTTCTGCGCGTATTTGGATGAAATACATCCGTGTATTTCACTCTTTCGAGCAACTAATGTTGTCCAAATTTGCTCCCGGCAAATTTGTTGCCTCGTCTTATGTACAGGACGTACGGTATGCCGATTTTGCAGGAGCATAAAATCGGCGAGAACAAACTACTATTTGTATAATTTAAAAGTTGCGTAATAGAAATAGTGTCTGATTCGCTATCCATTGTTGCTGATCAGCAAATTAATCGAGTTGCTGAAACCTTTTCCTGTTTTGGAGACGTCCAGTTAGTTGATGGCCGTTCTATCACACGAAACATGCTGGCAAAAACTGATGTGCTTCTTGTCAGGTCTGTGACCAAAGTCAATGAATCACTTCTTAAAGATACCCCTGTACGTTTTGTAGGTTCAGCTACCAGCGGTATCGATCATGTCGATCTGGATTATCTGAAGCATGCGGGTATCACATTTAGGCATGCGCCGGGCAGCAATGCCCGTTCCGTTGCTGAATATGTACTAAGCAGTTTATTTGTGATTGCCGAGCAAAATGAATTCTCATTGGCGGATAAAACCATAGGTATTATTGGTTGTGGCCAGGTAGGTTCAAGAGTTAAAAACTTTATGCAAAGCCTGGGTGTGAAATGTTTATTAAACGATCCACCACGGGCTTTATCGGATAATGATGAACCATGGCTGGATCTCGAGCAGTTATACTCCGCGGATATAATCAGTTTGCATGTGCCTTTGACAAAAGAAGGCGGTCACCCCACTTTAAACCTGGTAGATAAAGACTTTTTATCTCAACTTAAACCTGAAGTAATTTTAATCAATACTTCTCGCGGTGAAGTTGTAAACGAAACGGATTTGCTGGAATTCAAACACAATAACCCTGCAGCCACACTTGTCCTTGATGTATGGCGCAATGAACCGGAAATTAATATTGATTTGTTAAAATTGACGGCGATCGCAACACCACATATAGCGGGTTATAGTTATGATGGAAAACTGAAGGCAACAAAAATGTTGTATGACCGACTATCCGGGTTTATTGATAAAAAGGTTAACCGTAAAGAAGGATCGAATGTTGAAAAAGACAGGCATAATCCGGAATTGTTCGTAGAAGGAAACTCTCCGGGGTTTGCCGTGTTACAAGCCTACGATGTCAGGAGTGATGCCATAGCACTTCGTGATATGATGAATATACCTGAAACACAACGGTCTGCTTATTTTGACAGCTTGAGGAAGAATTACCCGATAAGGCGTGAGTTCGGATATTTTACATTATTAACAGCGGACACGAATGCTGAGGAAATTCAACATTTGCAACAATTAGGTTTTAATTTGCAGGCCATATGAAAAAACTCGCTATTCTCGTTTCTGGTCGTGGTAGTAACATGCTTGCAATCATGGACGCCTGTGAGCAGGGACGTCTGGAAGCCCGCGTCGAGATTGTTATAAGTAATAATGCCAATTCGCAAGCATTAGTAAGTGCCAGAGAAAGAGGCATAGCGACGGCGCATTTAAGTTCCCGTACTCATCCGGATCCGGATGAACTGGATGAAGCCATGTTAGGGGTGTTATCAGGTCATAATGTTGATTTGGTCCTGCTTGCAGGTTTTATGAAGAAAATTGGCCCCAAAACACTGGCGGCTTACAAAGGCAGGATGTTAAATATTCATCCGTCATTGTTACCCAAATTCGGCGGTCAGGGCATGTACGGTAATAAAGTTCACGAAGCAGTTATAAACAGTGGTGAAGCTGAGACAGGTGTAACGATTCACCTGGTTGATGGCGAATACGATGAGGGTGCCGTCCTGGCGCAAAAATCGGTTGCTGTTGATAAAGATGATACTGTGGAATCACTGGCTACCAAGGTTCTGAAGATTGAGCACGTTTTATATGCAGAAACAATACAAAAAATTATCGATGGCAGTATCATACTGCCAAAGGAATAATTAGAGGGGGTATTATGCGTGTATTGCATACCATGCTGAGAGTTGGAAATCTTGATAAATCGCTTGAATTTTATCAAAACGTATTAGGGATGAAGTTGTTACGTAAACATGAATATCCGGAGCATGAATTCACCCTGGCATTTGTTGGTTATGGTGATGAATCGGAAACAGCTGTTCTTGAATTAACCTATAACTGGGGAACGGAATCTTATGATCTGGGTAATGCCTATGGGCATGTTGCTATCGGTGTCGATGATGTTTACGCTGCCTGCGATAAAATTAAGGAAAAAGGGGGCAAGGTCATCAGGGAGGCGGGTCCGATGCAAGGAGGAGATACAGTAATCGCCTTTGTTGAAGACCCGGATGGGTATAAAATTGAATTGCTTGAGGACAAGTAAAAATA
>JBNLAL010000136.1:0-5048 GCA_050302115.1 Gammaproteobacteria bacterium
AAACAGGGTTTGTTTACCTGTTAGTGATGTATAGAGTTCTGGTGAGTTTAATGCGGTTGCAACTAGTTTTCTTTCCGGGAAGCCTTTGATCGCTTCACGCGTATTACGCAGGAACACACGGCCAGTACCATGACGGTCCAGTAATTTGGTGACGATGGATTGGCGCGCTTCAATATCTGGATTGTTTTCTGTGGGTGTCTCATCGTCGAGATAGGTTTTCAGTTGTGCCATCATCTCGTCGTTTAAGGCTTCATCGGGTTTATCCAATAGCACCCTGACGATATCACTCAGTTGTTGATAACCCTGTTCTTCTTTCAGGAATGCATCCAGATCATGGAAGCGTGCCGGATCGAGTAAACGCAGCCGGGCAAAGTGACTGGCGGCACCGACCTGTTCCGGTGTCGCAGTTAATAACAGTAGACCGCGACATTTTTCCGCCAGTGCTTCGACGCATCGGTAGTCATGACCTTCATCACCGTCGGTCCAATGTAAATGATGTGCTTCATCGACAACGACCATGTCCCAATTTGCAGACAAGGCATCATTAAAGAGTGCCGGGTCACTGGTCAGGTCATCCAGCGCACAGATAATCAGTTGTTCGCTCTCAAAAGGATTACCTTCCTGTATTTCTTTAAGTCCCTGCAGACGTTCTTCATTAAACAGGGCAAAGCGCAGGTTAAAACGGCGTAACATTTCAACCAGCCATTGATGCGTTAGCGTATTCGGTACAATGATCAGGACACGTTCAGCCAGTCCGGTATGTAACTGGTAATGCAGGATCATGCCGGCTTCAATTGTTTTGCCGAGTCCCACTTCATCAGCCAGCAAAACACGTGGCGCATAACGCCGGGCAACTTCGTAGGCGATATAGGTCTGGTGCGGTAACAGGTTCGTACGTGAACCCAGTAATCCCCTTACAGGTGATTGCTGTAATTGATGCAGTTTTGTCAGCGTTTCACAACGCAGTTGATAGGCCTTGAGGTTGTCCAATTGTCCACTGAGCAGGCGTTGCTTGGGTGAGGTCAGTTCGATAAAACAATTCAGGTCGAGTTCATCGATACTGTGATCGTTACCGTCCTGATCTTTGGCATGATAGATCAGCCTTCCCTGGTGGTGCTGGACGTCCATTACAACGGCGGTTAATTCATCCTGGGTATGAATGGTGTCGCCGGGTTTGTGTTCGATTCGCGTCAGGGGAGCGCTGTCAGCAGCATAGAGTCGTTGTTCATCCGCAGCCGGGAAACTGATTTTAATTTGACGTCCTTCAACGCCAACAATAATCCCGAGACCCAGATCAGTTTCAGTATGGCTGACCCAGCGTTGACCTACAATAAACTCTGACACTCAAAGATACCTGAAAAAATTAATAAAAAACGGTTGCGGATTGTAACAGGCGGCATCCTGTTTGGGTAATGAATTACATGCTTTATACTGGAGTCGCAAAAAATAATAAATTAAATATGCGTACGATTGAAAAAATTTACGATCTTGAACCGGAAGAAACGGAGTTGCTGTTTTCCGAAACTATTGATGATCAATGTATCGAGGTCCGGCAGTGGCAGCACTATCGATGGTTAAATATGGGTGGTGAATTTATTCAAACGTTAATCGATCTGAATAACGTCGAACAAATTTTGTTACCTAATCTCAAGGCCATGTTAACGGTCCTTTTATTGTCATCTTCACCTAAACGTTTATTAAGCCTGGGTTTGGGTGGTGCATCTTTTGAACGATACTTTTATAAGAAGCGGCCTGAAATCAATGTGACCTCTATTGAGGCGAATGAAGATATAATCCAGTTGGCAAAAGATTATTTTTATTTGCCGGATTATATCGACTGTGTTCATGACACAGCAGAGCATTATGTCTCGGTTTGTGATATCCAATACGAAATTGTTTTATGCGATATCTTTGCGAATGAAAAGCAGCCGGACTGTATCTATGATGAAAATTTTTATGCCAATATACACCGTTGTCTGACAGTAGATGGAGTTCTGGCAATCAATCTTGTGCCTGAATCAGAACAGGATGTTATTGATATATTATTACCGATAAAACAACGCTTCGAAAATATTTCACTCTATGTAGTGCCTGATCATATGAATATCGTAATCTTTGTGTCTAATAAAAAACTTCCTGATGTTGATGAATTAAACACAAGGGCAGAACAGTTATTTAAATCAGACGGTCTGGATTTAAGAGGGGTGCCAGAACGGATTAATAGAATTCTAGAGACTATTTAGGCAGATTAGCAAGTAACTTTGTTCCGGTGCCAGGCATTTTTGATTGTTACAAGCCTGTAGTCCAAGCTTGAGTTTTAATAAATTATTCGGGAAAGCAAGTTTATCGTTGTTGTTTTTCGATACATTAAAACTAACAGTGAATAAGTTTTCATATACGTTTACCGGTTCAGTTTGAAACCCCAATGTCTTGCTGACAGGTTTGGGATAAACAATATTACTTGTCTCCCAATCATTGGTGGTTTCTATCGATAATGGCACTGCATTATCGTTTTCATCGTTAATCTGGTTTAAGTGCCAGTCATCATCAGTCTTTATGGTTAAGGCAATGTGAAAGTTATCTTTTCCGGTTTTAACACTTGAAGAAATAAATACATTGCCTTCAGCACACCATAGTTGCGATGTTTGTTCACCGATGAACATCTCCAGCAGGCCGCAGATCAAGTAGCTGCAGATATAGGGCCTTTGGGTAATGTCATTTGACCAGGCACGAATTAATTGTTGTGCATAGGTTTGGTAATGTTGCGAACTCGTACGATGGGTGAGATGGACCAGTGTTCTTAACGCTACTGAGTTGCCGGACGAGGTAGCATTATCATTGATCTCTTTTGGCGATGAAGGTAACAAGCTGTTTTTGTCCTGCATACCCATAAAAAAACCACCTTGTTCTTCGTCCCAGAATGTTTCGATCATGGTATCGGACAGGCGGGTAGCTTCATTCAACCATTTTCGATCGAGGGTTACGTCGTAGAGTTGTAATAATGCTTCAGCCAGATAGGCATAGTCTTCCTGCAAAGCCGGTATCGAAGCTTGTCCGTTCAGGCTGGATCGGCTCAGTTTTTTCTCTTCGGTCTGGTTAGTGGTTAAAACATAATCTGCTGCCCTGATAGCAGCATCAATATATTTTTGTTGGTCGAATATTTGACCGGCATAGGCAAAGGCCTTGATCATCATGGCATTCCACGCCGTGATGATCTTGTCATCGCGTAAAGGGGGGATACGTTTTTCACGTGCATCCCAAAGTATTTTTTTATTTTTATTTAAACGTTCAATGAGTTCTTCATAATCGATATTATTCTCTTCTGCATAAAGTGAGAGCGGTTTTTCCAGGTTAAGAATATTCTTGCCCTCGAAGTTACCACCTTTGGTCACCTGATAAATGTTAATAAATTCTTCGGCTTCTTCTCCCAGCAGCGCTTCAAGCTCGTTTTTCTCCCAGATAAAGAACAGTCCTTCTTCTCCTTCACTGTCTGCATCGGTGGCCGAATAGAATCCGCCTTCGGTATTGGTCATTTCCCGCATGACATAGTCCAGTGTTTCACAGGCAACCCGTTTGAAATCTTTTTCCCCCGTTAAGGAATAAGCCTGTGCAAAGATGTAAGATAGATTGCCCTGGTTATAGAGCATTTTTTCGAAGTGAGGGACTAACCAGTTAACATCGGTAGCATAACGGTGAAAGCCACCACCAACCTGGTCATAGATACCACCGCAACTCTGAATATGAAGTGTCTCAGTGACGGCATTTAAAATATTACGATCACCGCTATAGAGTGCGTATTCAAGCAGGAAGTATAGATAAGGTTCATTTGGAAATTTGGGAGCTTGTCCAAACCCACCATGATATTGATCGTAATGGTTCATGATCGCCTGTGCGGTGACATCAACCACGTTAATGCCTATTTCATTAAGCGATTGCCTTGAAGTAATTATTTCGGCAAGTTGTTGGCTTAATTTATCTGCTTGTTCAAGTATTTCGGTGTGCTCCTTTTTCCAGAGGTCACTCACATTACTCATTAATGAAATGAATTGTGTTGGTTGATAATAAGTGCCGCCGAAAAAAGGTTTTCTATCAGGCGTCAGGAAACTACTCATGGGCCAGCCTCCCTGGCCCTGCATCATCATGACGGCTGTCATGTAATAGGTATCGACATCGGAATGTAATTCACGATCAACCTTGATGCAGATGAAGTTTTCATTCATGTGTTTCGCAACGACTTCATTATCAAAACTTTCCTCTTCCATGACATGACACCAGTGACAGGTTGAATAACCAATAGATAAGAAAACCGGTTTATTTTGTATTTTTGCCTCGCTAAAGGCCTCTTCACCCCAGGGGAACCAGTCAACCGGGTTATGCGCATGTTGTAATAAATAGGGTGAGTCTTCGAGGATCAGACGATTGGTATAGATGGGTTGTTGTTTTTCGTCCAGATAACGCGTGCGGGGTTGATAGTCCACGCCTTTATTTTTTAAAGCAGATTGAAGTATTTCGTTTAATTCGCTGGAATGATTGAACATATAGTGTGTTTTAGTCAGAATTTGAGATATAAAAATCTATTTCTATTAATAACACAATGATTGAAATAATTCAGGGCGATATTACAACTTTAAAAATTGACGCAATTGTCAACGCGGCCTGGGTGGTGGTGGTGTGGATGGCGCAGTACACAGGGCGGCCGGCCCTGAACTGCTTGCGTACAACAAAACGCTTGGAGGGTGTAAAACGGGACAAGCCAAATTGGCCCCGGGTTTTAATCTTGCTGCGGACTGGATCATTCATACGGTAGGGCCGGTATGGCATGGAGGAAAACAGGGAGAACCTGAATTACTGGAATCCTGTTATATCAACTCACTCGAAATTGCTATGGATAAAGGTTTAAAACAGATTGCCTTTCCGGCAATCAGCACCGGGATTTATGGATACCCCATTGAAGCTGCGGCACATATCGCGATAAGTGCAATGAAAAAGTACGAAGACCGGTTTGACAGGATCATCGCCTGTTGTTTTAGCGAAAACGATAAAGCAGT
>JBNLAL010000137.1:0-5039 GCA_050302115.1 Gammaproteobacteria bacterium
GTCCCAATTCGCATTAAACTCAGGCCAGCCCTGACAATGTTGACAGATAATCTCTGTTAATAGCGATATATGTTCAGGGCTGTCATTTAATGCCGGGATGTAGTCAAAGTTTTCCCCGCCTGCCGTAAGAAAAAACTCACGGTTTTGCATGTTGATCTCTTCAATTGTTTCGAGACAATCAGCGGAAAAGCCAGGACAAATTACATTCACACTTTTAACACCACCTTTAGCCAGGGCTTTCAAAGTAATATCGGTATAAGGTTTTAACCATTCACGTGGGCCAAAACGCGATTGAAAGGTCACCTGCCAATCATCTTGATTAAGATTCATCTTTTCTGCAACCAGACGTGCTGTTTTATGACATTCACAAAAGTATGGATCGCCAGCGAGGAAATAATGTTTCGGCAGCCCGTGAAAAGAAAAAATTAATCTTTCCGGTTTTTTATTTTGCTGCCAATATTGTTCAATCCTGTTCGCCAGGGCATCAATATAGGCCGGGTTATCATGATAATGATTAATCATTCTCAATTCCGGTAACCAGCGCCATTGTTTTAATTCATTGGCAATCGCATCAAAAGTTGAGGCGGTCGTGGCGGCTGAATACTGGGGATATAGGGGAAAGACTAATATGCGTTGGGCATTGGCATCACGTAATTTATCCAGACCGGATTTTATTGAAGGGTTACCATAACGCATGGCCAGTTCAACCTTGACCGGGCCCTTAATTTTATTGCCGAGTTCTTCCTTGATGCCATTTAATTGTTTAATGGAAATATCCATCAACGGTGAGCCATTTTCTGTCCAGATCTTTTCATAGGCTTCGGCTGAGCGGCGTGGGCGCGTACGTAAAATGATGCCATGTAAAATAAACCACCAAATAAATCTTGGAACCTCGATTACACGAGGATCAGAAAGAAATTCTGCCAGGTATGTTCTTAGTGCTGCCGTTGTCGGCGCATCGGGTGTGCCAAGGTTTGTGATCAGGACACCGGTACACGGTTGACTTTCGTGTTTATAATCGGGGTTGCCTTTATACTTTGTCATATATTATTTATATAGGAGACAATCGTGTTTGTAAAAAATATTAATGACTGTGTCGAGTTTACTGCAAATGACGGTTGTCGGATACGTGAATGGTTACATCCTGAAAATGATAAAGTCGATTTACCGTATTCGGTTGCTATGGCAACCGTCGATAGCGGGCAGGAGAGTTACAAACACAAGCTTACACAGACTGAAATCTATCTAATAACGGCAGGACAGGGACGAATGCATGTCAATGACAATGAACAGGATGTTAATACGGGTGATGTCGTTGTCATTCCTGCAAATGCCATTCAATGGATCGAGAATACAGGAAAAGAAACATTACAGTTTATTGCAATAGTCAATCCACCCTGGACGGAAGAAGGCGATAAACGATTATAGAGTTTACTTTAAAACAGTCCTTCAAGAACAGCACTGATAATATATAAGACTACAACAATAATGGGCACGACAATGCTTATTAATACGCTTTGCAAAAATAATATTGGCAGTTTGATTTCTTTCTTTTGACTGGTCCGTACTGCGTTAATAATCGCGGTAAGAGGTATAATAGGTATAGCAAAAAGAAATGCCGCTAAGCCAAGCCAGGAACCATTACCTGTATTCATTTCAATTATTATATAGACTACTAATAATTGCAGTAATAGCGGGATAATCACACAATAAACATATTTCATAATTATTCTTCATATTTAGAGGATTGTTTTTCCAGCAATAACTTGCGGTACTCTTCATGGATTTTTCGACAACGTTCTCCACGCTCGGAATGTTCATCTATGTTATCAACATAAAAACGGATGAGGGAACGAATTGGGCCTTCGACGCGGGTATATTCTGTACGTCCTTCAGTTACCTTTGTTATTTTTTTCAAATAACGTAATAGAAACCATTCAATTGTATAGGCTTCTATATCGTTTTTCTGGATCTCCCTGATATGCTCAATGACATAGATACGGAAGTCACCGAAATAGATCTTCCTCATGTTGAGAACCTGTCACGCATGCTATTTTGTCCTCATACTTCGTTGAAAATGTGCTCGAATGCTCATTTATTAATTCATAAACTCCGCTTCTGCGCTCATTTTTGCCTCGTCTGAGAACAAAATCACTATCCGTGAAAAGCTCTCAAGATATTGCTAGGACAAGATCATTAATATTAATCTTAGCTGAAATATATTTATGAGAATACTAATTAGAAAATATTTAATATTATTCCCAATTATTTTCTAAAGCGGCAATACGTTCTTCTAGAGGTGGATGACTCATAAACAATTTCTTAATACTGTCACCGCGTCCTCCCGAGATACCGAATGCGGCCATTTCATCAGGTAAAGGTTGTGGATCATTGACTTGTTGCAAACGCCTTAGTGCTGAGATCATTTTTTCACGTCCAGCCAGGTAAGCGCCGCCAGCGTCCGCCTTGAATTCACGGTGACGTGAAAACCACATAACAATCATACTGGCGAGTATAGACAGGATTATCTGTACGAAAATAACACCTATCCAGTAACCGGGACCGTGACCGCGCTCGATCTTGAAGACAACGCGATCAAGTAAATGTCCAATGACTCTCGAAAAGAAAATAACAAAGGTATTTACAACGCCTTGTATCAACGTCAATGTCACCATATCGCCATTCGCGACATGGCTGACTTCATGTCCTAATACGGCCTCCACTTCTTCCTGGGACATGTTGTTTAACAAGCCGGTACTGACAGCAACGAGGGCCGCATTTTTGTTCATCCCGGTGGCAAAGGCATTCGGTTGAGGTGAATTAAATATACCAACTTCCGGCATATCAATACCGGCTTCACGCGCCTGCATTTCAACAGTGGATAGTAACCATTGTTCGGTCTTATTCGTGGGAGTTTCGATGATCTGGACACCCATGGATTTTTTCGCCATCCATTTTGAAATTGCCAGCGAGATAAATGAACCGCCCATACCAAATATGGCAGAGAAAATTAAAAGTGCATTCAGATCTAATGCACCACTTTGTTGTAAATAGCTGTCTACACCGAGCAGGCGCAGGCTAATACTCAGGACAATAATAATCCCCAGGTTAGTGCCCAGGAAAAGTAATATTCGTAACATGTTTAATTTAACTCCTTGGAAAACCGGCTAAAAATATTGGATCAGTCCATGTAAATTCAAGTATTCATACTCGTCTTAATACGGTCATTGGTGAACTGAGCAACACCTGCCTTGTTCCATACAAACCGGTTAATACAATTATTAAACTACAAACTACTGGTGCAACTAACCAGAGCAGTGGATTAACAATAATATCTATTTTAAAAACATATTCTGCAAGAACCATTTCAATAATGGTTGCTGCAAATGCAGCCAGCAATCCTGTGACAAGTCCCAGACATAAAAATTCCGCTGTCAGCCCGGAGATGATTTGTTTACGGTTCGCCCCTAATGCCGACATCAAGGCTGATTCATGCATGCGTTCATCATGTGTGCTTTGTAATGCAGCAAACAGTACAGCAATACCTGTTAAGATTGTAAAAATAAAAACAAACTCAACCGTGCGGACGACCTGATCCATAATAGCACGCACCTGTGACAAAATTGCATCAACATCAATAACCGTGATACTTGGAAATTGTTTTAGCAGTTTAATTAATAAATCACGATTTTCAGCACTCATGTAAAAACTGCTGATGAAAGTACCAGGGTAACTTGCGAGTGCTTCAGGATTGGCAATCACAAAAAAGTTTACATTAAACGAGTCCCACTCAACCCAACGTAAATTTACAACCTTGCCTGTTAATTCCCGTCCGGCAATTAAATAGGTCAAGCTATCACCCTGTTTGATACCCAGTGTTTCAGCAATGCCTTCTTCTACGGAAAAGAAACTTTCATTCTTATTTTCTTTTGCCCACCATTTGCCGGATATCAGTTTATTATCTTCCTGCATTTTATCCGCATAAGACAGGTTAAATTCACGTTTTGCCAGTCGCTTTGCGCGCGGTTCTTTGTATTCATCTATATCAACAGGGTTATCATTGATCTTAATTAAGCGACCACGAATCATGGGGTAAAAACTGATATTCTTTTCAAGTGACGTGGTAAGAAAAGAACGAACTTCATCAATTTGTCCAGGCTGGATATTAATTAAAAAATAATTGGGCGTTTCGTCCGGCAAACGATTTTGCCAGGTAGTTAACAGGTCGGTTCGAACGAGGGTCAGTAATAACATTACGGTTATGCCGATACCAATACCTATCATTTGCACCAGACTTTGATTTGAACGGCGAACGACATTGGCAAGACCATAACGGGCGGACATTTTTAATTTCGGCTGTAATTGTTTCAGGAATTGGATTAATAATCTTGAACAGAGTGCAAGTACAATGGCCGTTAGAAATAATCCTGATAAAGTATATAAGGTTACTCTGACGCTTCCTGATTGCCATGGACTTAATGCAACCAATGCCAGAATGGCGACAGCATAAATCAGATAATTATTTAAAGGTAAAGGATCAAGGTCGCGACGAAGAACACGCAATGGTGATACATGCCGTAAACGTAGTAACTGCGGTAAGGCAAACGCCATTACTGTTACCAGACTGGCTGTTATTCCTGTAAGTACAGGGGTTAGAGAGGGTGGGGGTAGACTATGTTGAGTCATACCTTGCATGAAGGTATTTAAAATCTCTTGTGCAAAGTAACCAATAACACACCCAAACAACCCTGCAAACAAACTCAAAAGCAGTAATTGATAGATATAGATTTGTGAAATCTGTCTTTGTTGTAATCCCATACAGCGTAAAATGGCACAGTTGTCATAATGTCTGCTGGCGTAACGTTGCGCCGACATGGCGATGGCTAGTCCGGCAAGTGCAATACTGACTAGTGCAGCGAGCCCTAGAAATTGTTCTGCACGTTCCAATGCAGTACGGATTTCCGGACGTGCATCCTTAATCCCTTCGATACGAATATTCTCACTCTCATCTATCTCGAGGTTATTCCGAAAACGTTCGA
>JBNLAL010000138.1:0-4996 GCA_050302115.1 Gammaproteobacteria bacterium
ACTCTATATCCATCTTCCCTGGTGTGTCCGCAAATGTCCGTATTGCGATTTTAATTCACATGAAAAGAAAGATGGCGTAATCGAAGAGAAAAAATATATCGAAGCCCTGATCCGGGATTTGGAAACAGAGTTGCCCCGCATTTGGGGAAGACAGGTGCTTAGTGTTTTTATTGGTGGCGGTACACCGAGCTTATTTTCAGCCGAAGCGCTTGATCAATTAATGAGTGCATTACGTGCCAGGTTAAACCTGAATCCGGATATAGAGATCACCCTGGAGGCCAACCCGGGTACTGCCGAGGCGGAAAAGTTTAAGGCTTATCGTGAACTGGGTATCAATCGCTTATCGATAGGGGTGCAAAGTTTTAATGATGAGCATTTAAAGGCATTGGGTCGGATCCATAATGCAGATGAAGCACATAATGCGATTGCTATGGCAAAAGCAGCAGGGTTTGAAAATTTTAATATCGATCTGATGTTTGGTTTGCCACAGCAAACGATCGATGAAGCATTAAATGATTTAGAGATCGCTATAGCAACAGGGGCCAAACATATCTCCTGGTATCAACTCACTATTGAACCCAATACAGTGTTTAATGCAAAACCGCCAGAACTTCCTGATGAGGACGTGATATGGGAAATGCAACAGACGGGAAAGCAATTGCTTGAGAATAGGGAGTTTAACCAATATGAGGTATCCGCCTATGCACAAAAAAATCATCAATGTCGACATAATTTAAATTATTGGATGTTTGGTGATTATCTCGGAATCGGTGCAGGTGCTCACGGCAAGATCACTAATGTTGCCGAGAACAGGATTGAACGCTTTGCTCGACACAAAATCCCTATGAGATACATGGAGCTTGCTGGTAAGGAAAATGTAATCACAGAAACACGAGAAGTCGGTGTTAAGGAATTACCCCTGGAGTTCATGATGAATGCCTTACGTTTAACTCAGGGTGTCCCGCCGCAACTTTTTCTCGAACGTACCGGCTTGCCATTAAATAAGGTAGAAAAAGAACTCTCTACGGCTGAATCGAAACAATGGCTTAGCTGGGGACTGGACGAATTGAGACCTACCGATACAGGGACACGTTACCTAAATGATTTGCTCGAGCTTTTTATTAAATAGGGTGAAATTCTCCCGTTTTCAGGTGGACAAGCTGGTATTCCGACAGGATAAAAGCTAGTATTTTTGCTCGGGTGGCATAACGCAGTAGATTAAAAAAAATAATTATATGTTAACGGACGCTATTAAACAGAATATCACTTCACTCAGTTTGGCTGAACTTCAACAACTGTGTGACGAATATTTATCAGAAAACGATTTTCATACTGAAGAAGAATTCGTTAACCATCTTTATCACACCAAAAAAATTACCGCGAAAGAATTTAAGAACATACAAACCCACGAAAAAGTAGAGCTAACCTCTATCGCTGATATCAGTGATCTTAGCCGTCCTAAAAACCAGGAAGTGGATTCAGGTGAAGTAAAGTTTACCGGTACCTATGTTGATGATGAAGATTACACGGTATTGGAATCTATTGATGAAGGCGCAATGGGAGAAATTATGGTTGCGCGTGACAATAAACTGAATCGAACCGTTGCCTATAAAAAAATTCATCCACATGTTGCAGAGATACCCAGTTACCTGGGACGCTTTTTTAAAGAAGCGCAGGTAACTGCTCAGCTACAACACCCTAATATCGTTCCTGTTTATGGGTTAATGGTTAACAATGAGTCGGTCGGTTATGCCATGAAATTGATCGATGGCATTACCTTAAAAGACCATATACGCGAAACCCAGGAACAATATGTGAAATTTGGTGAACCTGATGAACACCATACCTTGCATGCCCGACTCGAACATTTCCTGAAGGTTTGTGATGCCTTGCATTATGCACACCGTAAAGGTGTTATCCATCGTGACCTCAAACCCTTAAACATTATGATCGGCCCCTACAACGAAGTGTATGTGATGGACTGGGGTATTGCGAAAACTGTTGATGTTGATAAAGAAATGTTTGATGACAAGACAGTGAAAGTGGGTGCAGAAGAAGTAAACGATGATGATAAAACCAAGATGGGTCAGGTCATGGGAACACCTGCCTATATGTCACCGGAACAGGCAGAAGGTGAGCTTGATATTCTTGATCATCGAAGCGACTTATATTCACTGGGTTTAATTCTGTTTGAACTGGTGACATTCCATCGTGCAATTAACGGCAAAAATTCAGACGAAGTCATGATGAAAGCACGCCGGGGTGTGATTGATCCTCCACCTGCCTACGGTAAACAGGAAGATGCCCAGGAACAGTTGCTGGCGATTGTTAAAAAAGCAACGCAATACATGCCTGAAGATCGTTACGATACGGTTGCTGAATTTGCTGATGACATTCGTCGTTTTATGCACGGTGAAGCAATCAAGGCACGTCCTGAATCAACCAAGCAAAAAATAATGCGTTGGGTAAGCCATCACAGAAAGGCCGCAGTGAATATTGTAATATATTCCATACTGGCGTCATTTACCCTGGTTGTCGGTGTACTCTTTTTACAAATGCAATCCATGCGGGAAACGCACAGTGAAGGAGAGAAAACAAACAACTTTATCAATAAGGTTTCCAGTCGTTCACAACAGATTGATTCGCAATTCCTGAAGTATGAAGCCATTCTGGAAGGTTTGACCATTGGCGCAACCAACCTGTTGAACCAGGGTAGTCTGGATCAGTCACCTTATTATACGAATAAGACAATTGCTGATCCGGAATTAGGGCCGAAGGATTATCAGTTCTCCGAGGTGTACGGTTTCCCCATTAGTGTTGATTATCATGTTTATAAATTGGCACCGGGAGTGAGTGAAAGAAGTGTCCGAACAACGTTAAAGCGTTTGAACCCATTACGGCATTCATTTAAATCGCTAATGTTGAAGAGTTATAACAAAGAGATTCCTCCGGATGATGATGCGGCAGCACGTAAAGCTATCATGGAAGAAGGACTACCCCTGGTCTGGTCCTATATAGGTCTAGAAGAAGGGCTTATCGCCGACTATCCGGGTAAAACCGGCTATCCGGATGCCTATGATCCGCGCCAGCGTCCGTGGTATCGCAATACAATTGGTAAAACCGGTATTAACTGGTTACAACCTTATATCGATGTCGGTGGACGCGGTGTTCTGTTGCCTTGTACCAGTCCTTTATATGATAACGAAGGCAATTTCATTGGTGTGGCGGGTGTCGAAATAACACTGGATTATATTCGCAAACGATTAATGATGTTGCTGGGCGTCGAGGGACTTGATGTAACTTACCTGCTTAATGATCACGGACAGATCATTACCTCATCGTTGGATAGAAACCAGTCTTATGGTTTGGGTACATTAATCAACTCTATTAATGAACTGGAAACCTTCCCAAACGACTATGTCGTTAACAAAATAAAAAGAGGTGAATCAGGCCACTACTTTTATTTTGATAAAGGGCGTGAAAAGGCTGTTGCATTTTATAAATTAAACTCAACCGGCTGGTATTATGTTGCGGTTGCAGACGCTGAAGAATTACTCAACGGCATCTAGTTTTATTATTCATAAAAGTAACGATTAATATGACTGACTGGACAGTCTATATTTTACGTTGCAAAGACGACTCTCTTTATACGGGTATTACGTGTGATCTGGAAAGAAGACTGGATGAACACAATAATAACAACCGTCTCGCTTCAGCCTATACCCGTTCCAGAAGACCGGTTAAGCTTGTCTATCAGGAAAGACACAGGGATCGATCATCTGCAAGTAAACGTGAAGCAGAAATTAAGAACATGGACAAAACCGTAAAAGAAAAATTGATCCTGAACCAGTAAAGACTGTCTTACATGATCCAAAAAGCATTAATAATTTTCACTTTTCTTTTTTATACACTCCCTCCGGTTTTTGCCAGTGATGAACTTGAACAAGCCGAGATCATTGATTGGCACGTGCATGTAGCAGGATTGGGTTATGGCAATTCGGGAAACTTTATTAACCATGCGATGCGCGATAATTTCCGTTTTAAATATTTTTTGAAATGGATGGATACGACAGAAGAAGAGCTTAAACAACGTGGCGATCAAGTTGTTGTACAAAGACTTAATGAAAAACTCGAAGCATCAAAATATATCGATAAAGCCATAGTCCTTGCATTGGATGGAGTAATTGATACAAAAACAAAACAACTCGACAAGGTTAATACACAGTTTTATGTTGATAATGATTTTGTTGCAAAGGAGACGGCCAGATATCCAAAGATGTTATTTGGCGCAAGCATCAACCCGGAAAGAAAAAACAGTATCGAACTACTTGAGAAGGTCCACCGCCAGGGAGCGGTATTGATCAAATGGATTCCATCGATCATGCATTTCGATCCAGCGGATAAAAAATTTGAACCGTTTTATCGCAAAATGGTGGAGTTAAACCTGCCATTGTTAACGCATACCGGTATGGAAAAATCTTTTCCCAATACCAATGACGCCCTGGCCGATCCACGACGACTGGAGCTGGCTTTAAAGACAGGCGTAACAGTAATCGCAGCACACATTGCAACAACCGGTAAATCTGAAGGGCAGGATAATTTTGTACGTATACTGCCAATGTTTGCCGAGTTTCCCAATTTATATACAGATATATCCAGCCTGACACAGATAAATAAACGGGGTTATCTGGCAAAGGCGTTGAAACAACCAGGGTTAAGCGAAAGAATGATCTACGGTACCGATTGGCCGTTACAATATTTTCCCGTGGTATCTCCCTGGTATCATATAAATCATATCGGGATAAAAAACGCGTGGCGTATTGGTAAAATCAAAAATAAGTGGGACCGTGATATTGCATTAAAGAAAGCATTCGGGGTGCCGGATGATGTTTTCACTCGAAAAGTAGGACGATTGACTGAATAATTAGAGTTAAAGAGGTTAAAATAGAATTAACAAAGAAGGGGGATTTATGAGCAACGATAGAGAAGCATTACT
>JBNLAL010000139.1:0-5010 GCA_050302115.1 Gammaproteobacteria bacterium
CTGAAGTTTGCCGCCAACCATGAAAACGACAATGTCTTTATTTGAATTTAAATAATTAATAATCGTTTTGTTTTCCGGATATTTATCACTAAGGGGGTAGTCTAATTGTCCTGTAACCCCGTTTTTCCGTAATGACTTTATGAATCGATGTGTTTCGGTCGGGGTTGCTAAAAGTTTCTTCTGAGTACGCATGAATAATTTAATTCGGCCGACATCCCAACCAAAGGCACTATTTATTTTTAGATAGAATCGCACCAGGAATATATTTCGCAAAGATTTATACAGCCCCAGGTTTTGAGGTAATTGAATAAAAAGATCGTAGTGGTTTTTCTTTAATCGTTTAAGTGTTGCCAGACGATCTGTCTTGTTTGAAAGATACTGCTTATCAATAATTCCTGTTTTTAAAGGCAGATCCGCAAAAGAAACCCCGTCATTGTTGACAGAAAAAAGATCAATTCGCGCGGAGGGAAATGCCTCGCGAATCACGCTTAATGCAGGTAAAGCTACTATTGAATCACCGAATGCACCATCACGATTTATTAAAATAGAATTAACACGTTTATGAGGCTTAAATAACAGGCGGGTAAATAACGCTATCATAAAACCTCGGTATAGCTGGATGAAACGTATGCAGGCGAGCGTCAGTCTGTCAGAAAAGATCATGGGTGGAAGTTTATAACTTCTTAGTGAAAGATTAAATTAATAGGCCATCAGATTGTAAGCGATCGATTACCGTCTTCACCGCTATGTTTGCTATGTTTGTTGGTTTAAATTCATTGTCGTTTTCAGGTAACTCCCCGCCTGCAAAAATAACCCTTTTTTCATGACCTAAAGCATGTGTGCGTCGAGGATTAGTCGGTCCAAACAGGCCATAAAGAGGAATGCCACAGCAGGACAGCATATGCATTGGAGCAGAGTCGTTGGTGATAGCAAATTTGGCGTGTTTGCCTAGTTCAACAAGTTCGGAAATGACAAAAAGACCTGTCGCATCAATACCAGTAATTTGGCTGAGAGTGTTGTTTAGTTCGGCATCTTCTTTTGCACCAATCCAGATAACCGTAAAATTAAGTGTTGCCAGCTTTTTTGCCAGTTGATCAAAGTAAGGCCAGCGTTTTTGTTTGTGGTGAGCGCTGGATCCAGCATGAATTAAAACAAGATTTTTTTTAATTAGCCCTTTTTCGTCAAGCCACTTTTGTACATTTGCTTTATCTTTTTCCGAAACGTATAAAAACGGCGTCTTTGGTGCTTGTGAAATGCCGGCGCTGGTTAAGATGGAATTTAAACGTTCAAAAGAATGACATTGTCCATAATAAGGTTTTTCAGGATGTTTGTTATATGGAAAGCGCGGATGATTTCCGGCACGAAAGGAAGCTCCTGATAAAGCACACAGCATTGCGGTGCGGTCATTAGATTGAAGATCATAGATACGATCAAACCTGTTTTTTCTTATCCACAATATTTGTTTGATCGTATTAAACAAGCCAAATCGTTTAAATGATTTTAAATTCAAATGTTCCCAGCTAGAAAAGAAATTAAGATAAGGATGTGTCGTTAGCAAGAATACATCATCATTTGCATGATACTCATGGAGCCGCTTAATGACGGGTGTTGCCATAATAATATCTCCTAATGCCCCCAGCTTTATAATCAATATCTTCATTCAGAATATCAGAATCCAGATTTTATAAATCTATTAAACTACCTGTTTAAGTCGGATGTTGGCAAGATAAATGGAAAGCAAAAGCCAGATCATGCTTGACCAAATCGAACCGTAAAATGCCATATGTGCGTTTAAAGGAAAGACAGCTACTATAACAGGCAAGAAAAAAGGAAATAATGTTTTCTGATTACGTAACTCCCAAGCTTGTTTTATCAGCATGAATAAAAGGATTAAATAACCAGCCAAACCAATAAGCCCCGTTTCTGTCATTATTTCAAGGATTAACAGGTGTGGGTGGGTCTGTGGGTAAATACGAGATTCATCGTGCCAAAAATCATCAGGTGTTGAATAACTATAGTAAACGTATCTAAATCCCCTTGGGCCAATACCATTTATAGGGTTTGATAAAAAAATATTGTAAGCGGTTTTCCATAGAGACAATCTATATGCCGTGGCTTTGTCTATAGTTTGAAAATCATTGCTGAACAAACCAAGGGTTATCTTAACGCGCTCATTTGTTGGTTTATGAAACACAATAGTTGTAACCAGCACCAGGCTTATACATGCAGCAATGATGGCAAATATTCTTATGATTTGTTTTTTATTTAAAGAGATAAAATATATGTAGGCAAGAAAACCAAAGGAAGAAAGCGCTAACATGATCCATGCTGCCCGTCGCCCACTGACCAATATCACAAAAAACAACGGTATAAGTGATAGCCACAACCATGTTCTATGCTGTTGTTTCTTGTATATGTAAATAAAAACAAAAGGGAATAATATGGAGCAGATATGGGAGATGGTATTCCTTGGATAAAACACTCCAGTGATACCTTGAAAAGAATCATATGGGTAGCCAAATAAATCCTTGCCGTAAAAAAACTGAACAGAAGCATCAATAGTCCAGAATGTTACTGTAAGGAAAATAGCGGTAACAATAAAATTTAATCGACGTTCATCCTTAGAAACTTCCTGAATAATGAAAATTCCTGCAAATAGAAATCTAATATAGGGAAAAATAGTTTGTGCCGCACGCTCATGGTTTACTGCGTCTGGAAAAGATATGAGCAGGGGCAACCATAGGCAAAGAAACATAATCAAAAAAAACCTTTGCGTGGAATCATTCCATATATCAGCAGGAGATTTTAAAAACCTGTATATGCCCAGTATGGCCATAATCCCGACAGGATAATTATACAGGGCTTTATCAACAAATCCGAAAATAGCTAACAATATTAATAAACAGGACCAATAGTTCTTTAGCCAATTTATAAAGCTTTCAGTTTTATTCGCAGATATAGAATTCATTTTTTCTCTATCGATATCGTTCAACAATGATGTTTAAAGAGCCGCTGATGTATCCCAAAGCGCTCGCCAGTTTTATAATACACTGATCCATTTTTTTTCTTTTAAACGATAAAAGAAAAAATAGAAATGAAAATAATGCGCCAAATATTTTTCCAATCGCTTTTATAAAGTAATGTATCCAGACAATTAAGATATTATGCCTTTTCCTGTATTGCATGACGTTATTGATAGCGCCGGTAAAGTGTCGGAAAAATAGATAGCGCCGACCGGTTCTTTCCGGAAGAATCGTTTCGAAAATTAAAGCATCTGCAACCCATATGTGCTTGTTGCCCAAAGCTCGAGAACGATCAAAAAAATCAAAATCTTCACCACCTGAAAAATTATAGGTCATGTCAAAAGAGAGTTTGTTTCTTGTGATCAGGTCACTTTTAAAAATAACATTGCCTGCAGCAATATGCCTTGGGGTATCACCGGTGACTATCTTTTTATTGGGTTTTATATCGTCAACAGGTGTTGTTCCTTTTGTTGCTACGACTGGACCAGCTGCCACATCTGCTTGATATTTATCCATGGCATCAAGATAGTTAAGCAGCCACTTTTTTTGTGGGAATTCGTCGTCGTCAATAAAAGCAATCAATTCTGCCCCAAGTTTTATTGCTTCAGTAATCATACGATTCCTGGCTGAAACAATGCCCCGGACAGGCTCAATAAAATATAAAATTTCGTTACCTGATGGCTTCATTTGTTCCAGCACCGTTCCCCTGGCACTTTCCTGTACATCATTGTCAACGATAATAATTTTAATATTGTGTTTTGCCGGCAACTCCAGTTCATTAATTTTTTGTAAACAGTTTTTTAGTAGCAACGGCCTTTTATATGTTGCAACACAGATTGCTATTGTCGAAGCATTGATCATGAAAAGTTAATCCTGCTGAGATAGGGCTGTTTCATAAAGTGCTATAGTTTTTTCAACCATAGATTCAAGTGTAAAAGGATTGCTTCTGTTAATATTGCATTTTGTTTTTATGATCTCTTCAATCTTCGTTGCAGCAGCCCGGGTATCATTTGGCGCCGTTAAACCTTGTGGAAAAAGAGTGTTTAGTACTTCAGATGCACCACCATGATCGTAGGCAACAACAGGTGTCCCAATGCTTAGCGCTTCCAACGCTGTGCGCCCGAAGGCTTCCGGTATTTTTGCTAATGAGACGACTATATCCGATGTTTTCATGATTTCCCGCATGTCCGAGCGCGACCCAATCAGCGAAACATGCTCTTCAATTTCCAGTTCGCGAATTATTTTCTCCAGTTCCTGGTAAAAAGCTCTTTTTTTTGGATGTGGCCCTCCGGCGATTACTCCATGTACAGAAATATTTTTATCAATTAGTATTTTTATTATTTGTATAAAATCCGTTTGACCTTTCCAGCGCGTAACACGTGCGGGCAGTGTAATAACTGTTTTATTCATAACAGCGGGAACTTCTTTTTGCCAATTCTCCAGCCATTTTTGATCGGGGGTGAAATCCGGGTTGAATTGTTCAGTCGAAACGCCCCTATGTATTACCGATATAATGCTTGGGTCAGTATCGGGATAGTTGTTAATAATGTAATCGTGTATGTAGTTTGAAATTGCGATGATTCTCTGGCCTTTCATCATGATATTGCTATAGAAGTTAACAGAGTAGGGCCCATGAACAGTCGAAATAAACAAAGGGCGATTAGTTTTACTTATTATACGCCAACAAAAATATGCAACCCATGCAGGCATGCGAGATCGAACATGTATAATATTTATTTTATTATCAAGAATAATTTTTTTTAAAAAAGGAATATGTCGAAAAGTTAAAAAGGATTTTTTTCCGATATCAATAGTAAAATGCTTGCTTCCTTCATGTTCAAGTTGATTGACCAACTTGCCGCCGGCAGATACAACAAAAGAACCATACCCCTTATTAATCAGTCCTTTTCCAATTTCCAGCGTTCCCCGCTCAACGCCGCCGACTTCCAGCGCGGGCAATATTTGTAGTACTCGAGGTTGCACGGTT
>JBNLAL010000140.1:0-5003 GCA_050302115.1 Gammaproteobacteria bacterium
TGTCCCACCCGGACGATCTGGTTCGTGGGAAAGACGAAGCGGAACAGTTGATTGCTGGTGATATACCCTTTATGCAGATTGAAAAGCGTTATCGCCGAAAGGATGGTCATTATATATGGACCAAACTAACGACAAGCGTCATGCGTTCCTCTACTGGAGAACCACTGTATTTTGTTTCACAGATCGAAGATATCGATCAACTCAAGCAAGACGAACAACAAATTACGTTGTTGAATTTTGCCATGAATCGTATCAATGAAGGTGTTTTTCTCACAAATGAACATGGGGATATTGAATACGTCAATGACAAAGGATGTCAGTCACTAGGATATAGTCGTGATGAATTACTTAAGTTAGGTGTACCGGATATCGATCCGGATTATCAAAAAGACCGTTGGCGTGAACATTGGGAATATATTAAGCAGCGTGGTTCAGAAATCCTGGAAACGATCCATAAAAGAAAAGATGGGCAAATCTATCCGGTGGAGATCAATGCCAATTATTTTGAATATGATGGACGTGGCTATAACCTGGCACTGGAGCGTGATATTACCGAGCGCAAGCTTGCTGAAGAAGCATTACACCGTAGTGAAGCTGAATTGCAAATAGCACTGGATGCAGGTCAACTGGGCGACTGGAAATGGGACCTTGCTAATGATGAACTTGAATGGTCAGCGCGTTGTAAGGCTATCTTCGGTCTACCACCCGATGCAGAAATGAGTCCCGAGATATTTCGGAACCTGGTTCATCCTGATGATCGTGCTGAGGTTGCGAGAATTATGGAACGGACTATTGAGACAGGAGGAGATTACGAGACTGTAAAGCGACACATCATGCCTGATGGAAAGTTACGATGGACCATAGGCAGAGGGAGACTTATCTATAATGAACAGGGTGAACCTACTGTAATGGCAGGTATCACAATGGATATTACTGAACGCGTTCTGGCCGAAGAGGCACGGCATGAAGCCGAACTTGCCTTACTGGAAAGTGATGAACGCTTTCGGCAAATGGCAGAAAGTATTGAGGAAGTATTCTGGCTCACTGACCTGGAAAAGAAAAAAATGCTTTATGTGAGTCCCGCCTATGAATCGGTATGGGGAGGGTCTTGTGAAGAACTCTATTCTGATCCCATGTTGTGGTTTAAAGCTATCCATCCTGATGACAAGCAGCATGTGTATGACGCTCTTTTAAAGAGTCGAACGACAGGGTCTTTTGATATTGAATATCGAATTCTCCGGCCTGACGGTACAGAGCGAACTATCCATGACCGTGCTTTTCCTATTTATGATTCTTCAGGCAAACTTTACCGCATATCAGGGGTTGCACAGGACATTACTGTTCGCAAGGAGCAGGATGCACGCATAGAATATCTTGCATACCATGATGCATTGACAGGACTTCCCAATCGGACACTGGTCATGAATCGATTGGATCAGGCTATTGGACATGCTCATAGACACAAGCACACGTTAGCAGTGTTATTTGTCGATCTCGATCACTTCAAAACAATCAATGACACACTGGGACATATTGCCGGCGATACCTTGTTACAAAAAGCGGGCATTTGTCTTGCCGATATATTACGGGAGGAAGATACGATAGGTCGCGTTGGTGGAGACGAGTTTTTAATTTTGTTACCGGGATTAGATAGCCCGCAGGATGCGGCCTATGTGACAGAAAAAATAATTGATTCATTCTCCAAACCTTTCAAGGTGGCTGGCCATGAATTACATATTAATGCCAGTGTCGGTATCAGCTTGTATCCACGCGATGCAAAAGAATCCGAGACACTGGTGAAGTATGCCGACTCCGCACTTTATCTGGCCAAGGAACAAGGCAGAAATACATTCCGGTTTTTTAGTCCGGAACTGGATGCGAGGGTACGTGCCCGCTTACATATGGAAAATGATCTGCGTTATGCAATTGAACGTAATGAATTGTTTCTACAGTACCAGCCACAAATAGATCAAACCACTGGAAGATTTATTGGTGCAGAAGCTTTATTACGTTGGCAACATCCTATACATGGTCTGGTATCTCCGGCCGAGTTTATTCCTATTGCAGAGGAAACCGGATTGATAATCCCTATTGGGGAATGGGTTTTACGTACAGCCTGCACACAGGCACGAGCATGGGAAAGTAAGGGTATTGATGACTTTCTTATTTCGGTAAATCTGTCCCGACGTCAACTTGAACAGAAATATTTTGCTGACACAGTGCATCAAATACTGGAAGAAACAGGTTGCCGATCACGTTTACTGGAATTAGAAATTACAGAATCCAGTGCCATGAGTGAGCCTGAAGAGGCCATTGTCAAATTAAAAGCCTTGCACGATATCGGCATTCAATTAGCCATTGACGATTTTGGTACCGGCTATTCCAGTCTGGCCTATTTAAAGCAATTTCCATTTGACAGGCTGAAGATCGATCAGTCATTCGTGTCAGGTATTCCTGACGATAGTGATGATATAGCTATTATTCAAATTACTATTATGTTGGCACATCAATTACGGTTAAAGGTGATTGCCGAAGGGGTGGAAACGGAAACACAAAGGGAATTTCTGAAAGAAAATGGTTGTTATGGAATGCAGGGATACCTGTTTGGAAAACCTCAATCTCCGGAAGAATTAGAGAAATATTGTCAGCTTTTATCCAGACAAAAAGTTGTAAAAATATCTGACAAATTCAAATAAATTTACAAACTTAATCCGGTTTGATGTTTTTTGATTTATACCAGGTCAGCAAAGCAAAGGCCGGTGCTCCGACTGATGCACCAATCAGAAAAGGGTAGTGCCAGCCCAACCATACGACTGGTGCAAATAAATACAACACATCATCAAAGTCAAAACCTGCAAATCCTGAATAAGCTTTTTCGCCGGTATCTTTTTGTGCCTGGTCAATAATTTCGGCCAGAATTTCAGCGACAACAACACCTGCAGAGGCACTTATTCCCATAATAATAGCCCAATACCCTAATGCACTTTCTCTTAAACCTATTCCAATACCAACAAAGAAAAGTGCAGTGACAGAGACATCACAAAAATAATCAAACTTATGTCCCCATTCACTGGTCTTACCGGAAACCCTGGCCAGTTCTCCATCAGCGCGGTCCATAAATGCTGAAAATAACCAGAAAATGCCACCCCATAGATTCCATTGATCTGTACCGATAGCAAAAGCACTGCACGCAGCAATACCACTGATAAAACGAAGACCGGTTAAATGATTTGGCGTAACGGGTGTATTAACTAACGGCAGGATGCACACGCGAGCTATTTTATGTGTCCAGGAATCGCCAACCATTGTTAAAATGAATCAGGAATTAAAACCCGATAACTCAATATCGAATTTTTCTATCGCACGTTTGATTCGTGCATGGATTAATGCTTTATATTCCGCTTCAAACTCATAATCATTTGCAGCAGGATCGATATCGTCCCAACGTTCCGTCGCAGGGTGTAAATAAATCTCTGTCACACCTTCTTCGATATGCGGCAATATACGGATTAACTTATCGATATTCATATGACCACTATCGTTTAAACCATAGATGGTATCGTTGTATTTTATATTTCTTATTGTGCATTGTTTTTTCATGCTTGATACAAACGGCTTAAGAAACAACCATTGCGCATAACGGTTTAATTTGTCTTTATTATCGTCAATGATCGATTCAAGCGGTGGTTCGTTCGGAATACGTATAGCCGTTAAACCATATTCACTGCCTATCGTCAGGATTAAACTGAATACAGTCGGATGTAAATGCATGTGATTATGTGCATTAACATGGTCCAGTGTTAAACCTGTTACCTTAAAGGCTTCAAACTGCGCACGGATTTCCTTTTCCAGTTGATACTTTGCTTCGGCATTAAAAAACATCTTGATACCACTACTGACCTGATTGGATGCAAAGTTACCCTCGCTATCAACCAGTGCAGGGAGTTCAGCAGCAGGTAAGGTGGCTTTACCATTACTCAGGACGAGATGTAGTCCCACTTTTAAATCTGGTAAAGATTTAGCACGGTTAATCGCATCTTCTGCAGCAGAAGCAGAAACCATCAGGCTGGTCGTCGTCAGGATACCTTTCTCGTGGGCCTTTACTATTGCTTCATTAACCGGTGTGGAAAGACCAAAATCGTCACCGGTAACGATCAGCTTTTTCAGGCCGTGCTCTCCCGTCCAAACAGGAATTTAAAGAATTCCACACCTTCACGGGCACGACGTTTCATCACTTCCCAATCACGGCACATTTCATAGAACAGCGTAATCATCTTGCGTGGGCGGAAATAGAAACGTTTATAAAAATTATCCACTGCTTCAAAGATTTCTTCACTGGGAAGATGCGGATAACTTAAAACAGAATGTTGAACACCATCATCACCGACTAATGTTTCATCATCGATCAGCCAGCCGTTTTCCGTTGCCTGTTTGTACAACAAGGTGCCGGGATAGGCGGCAGGTAATGAAACCTGGATCGTTTGCGGATTCAGTTCCTGTGCATATTTAATCGATTCTTCAATTGTTTCCTTTGTTTCACCGGGTAAACCGACAATAAACGTTCCGTGAATAACGATACCCAGTTTATGGCAGTCACGCGTGAACTGACGTGCAATGTCGGTACGAATCCCTTTTTTAATATTAACCAGTATTTGCTGGTTACCGGATTCATAACCGACCAGTAATAAACGCAGACCATTATCTTTCATGATCTTCAGGGTTTCATAAGGAACATTCGCTTTCGCATTACACGACCAGGTAATACCTAACTTGCCGATCTCTTTTGCCAAAGCTTCCACATAAGGGATGTTATCGGTCAAGGTATCATCATCGAAAAAGAATTCTTTAATCTCGGGAAAGTTATCACGTGCATAGGTTAATTCTGCAATAACATTGTCTACTGACTTGTGACGGTAGTTATGACCGGAGATCGTTTGTGGCCATAAGCAGAATGAACAATGTGATTTACAACCACGGCCGGTATAAAACGACATATAAGGATG
>JBNLAL010000141.1:0-4992 GCA_050302115.1 Gammaproteobacteria bacterium
CATTCGCGTTTTCCTACGGAAGAAATATCCTACCCAAGTTTCTGGATCTGGGCATCAATCTCAAGTTGCTACAATGGCAGGTCGCTGCCAATGATTATACACTTGATCAAGATCTTTTTCCTGATGACGGTGCTGACATTATTGCCGGCAGCAGTATTAATGATGACCTCTTTTACTCGCATTATTATTGTTCTAGCCATATTGCGACAGGCATTAGGCACAGCTCAAACTCCCAGTAGTCAGATATTGATCGGTCTTGCCCTGTTTCTCAGCTTTTTTATTATGACGCCCGTTATCGATCAGGTTTATCAATCATCAGTACAACCTTATCTAAATGAACAGATAGATGAGGGCCAGGCGTTAGCGAATGCCAAGACTCCAATACGTGAATTTATGTTGGCACAAACAAGAGAAACGGATATCGAGTTGTTTGCTTCAATATCGGGTAATAATAACATTACATCCATCGATGAAATTCCATTTTCATTAATTGTTCCAGCATTTGTTACCAGCGAATTAAAAACGGCATTTCAAATCGGGTTTTTAATTTTTATTCCGTTTTTAATTATCGATTTGGTAGTGGCAAGTGTTCTTATGTCAATGGGTATGATGATGTTGTCACCCTTGATCATTTCATTCCCGTTTAAATTAATGTTGTTTGTTCTGGTTGATGGTTGGGCATTAATCATGGGAACACTGGCCAGCAGTTTTTATATAGCATGACGCCGGAAACAATTATTCAAATCGGTCAGGAGTCATTGTTCCATTTAACAATGCTTCTTTTGTTGTTATTGGTGCCAGCACTGATCGTTGGTGTCCTGGTCAGCATGTTTCAGGCTGCAACCCAGATTAATGAGATGACATTAAGTTTTATTCCAAAATTACTGGTGACATTACTTGTCATGGTGTTGGCTGGTCCCTGGATGCTGAGAATGATCACGGACTATACCTTAAGGCTATTTGAAGATATTCCAAATTTACTGGGGTGAGCTAAGGAATAGCGATGTTTGTATTCACGACTAATGAACTTATCCATCTTGTACAACTTTGGTTATGGCCGTTTTTTCGCATTGCCGGGTTATTGATGACGGCTCCAATTATTGGTACGCGTTCCGTCCCTGTTAAAGTTCGTATTATTCTGGCTATTGCAATAACCCTTGTTGTTTTCCCCGTGATAACACAAGTACCGGATGTCGACCCAATTTCCGCTGAAGGGTTATTTATTTCCATACAACAAGTTATAACCGGTATAGCCATGGGCTTATGTATACGTGTGATATTTATCGCACTTGAACTGGCAGGACAGGCCATTGGTCAATTAATGGGATTAATGCTGGCCTCTATGGTAGATCCATTAAACGGAAATCAGGTTCCTATCATCGGTCAATTTTATCTGTTATTGGCGACCTTGTTATTTCTGACCGTTGATGGGCATCTGCACATGATTAAAGTGTTAGCAGATAGTTTTAATACCTTGCCTATCGGTTCAACTGGAATTTCCAGTAAAGGTGCCTGGGATTTTCTGATCTGGACCGGAAACATAATAGGTACTGCAGTGATTATTGCCTTACCCGCACTCGTTTCATTATTAATAGTAAATCTTTCTTTTGGGGTAATGACACGTTCGGCACCACAGTTGAATATCTTTGCAGTTGGTTTTCCTATCATGATTATCCTGGGTGTTGCGATCATCTTTTTCAGTCTCAATAATTTTATTCCACAGATGATGGGCATGTTTGATGATGGCGTCATAATGATGCAGAAGTTGGTGAATAACTAATGGCTGATAATGATACCAGTCAGGAACGCACCGAACAGGCAACGCCAAAGCGTCAGGAAGAAGCCCGGGAGAAAGGGCAAGTATCGCGATCACGTGAACTCAGCACAATGGCAATACTCATGTCCAGTGCGTTTGGTTTTATGTTAATGGGCAGGGAACTGTCAGAAGCGTTGCAGGAATTGATGCGAGGTAATTTTATTATTGAACGCGATAACCTGTTTGATAATTATTTTATTTTTAATTCACTAGTTGATTCCGGTAAGGATGTCTTATCAAGTTTTATTCCTTTTTTGTTACTTCTTTTATGTGTTGCTTTTTTTGCACCTATGCTGGTAGGCGGCTGGTTATTCAGTCCTGAGGCAATTAAATTTAAATGGGAAAAATTAAACCCACTCGAAGGCATTAAACGTTTGTTTGGTGCAAAAAGTTTAATGGAACTGTTAAAGGCACTGGCGAAGTTTTCATTTATCAGTTCTCTTGCCGTTGTGATTTTATGGAACAACATTGATGAATTATTAAGCGTCGGTAGTGATGGATTAATCCCTGGCTTAACTAATGCAACTGACTTGATCATAACCAGTTTCGTCATTGTTTGTACTGCGACAGTCCTGATTGCATCTATCGATGTTCCATTTCAGCTTTGGGACCACAGCCGTCAATTAAAAATGACCAAACAACAGGTCAAGGATGAAATGAAAGAGACTGAGGGTAAACCTGAAGTCAAATCGCAGATCAGGAGGATGCAGCAGGAGCTTGCTAACCGTCGCATGATGGAAGCTGTACCGGAAGCAGATGTCATTATTACCAACCCGACGCATTACGCAGTAGCGCTAAGTTATAAACCGGATGAAATGCAGGCACCAAAACTGGTAGCTAAAGGTGCAGACCTGGTAGCAGAACGCATCAGGAATATTGCTAAAGAAAATGATGTCATGATCTTTCCTGCCCCCATGTTAGCGCGTGCCTTGTATTTTAGTACCAAGATCAATCAGGACATTCCGGCAGGTTTATATCTGGCTGTAGCACAGGTATTGGCTTATGTCTTCCAGTTACGTGAAAGCGTTAAATCTATACATACACCTAAACCGAAACCGCCAACAGAATTACCAATTCCGGATGAACTTAAGCATGACTAAAGGGAGTAGTTAGTGGCAACGCCAGGTGCAATATCATTAAACTTTACCGACCTGAACAAAATGGGGTTAGGTGCACCATTATTGCTGATGGCGATCCTGGCCATGATGGTGATCCCACTGGCGCCTTTTGTCCTTGATATTATTTTTACTTTTAATATTGCGCTTTCCTTAATCGTATTACTGGCAGTGGTATATAGTCAGCGGCCTTTGGAGTTTGCCGTTTTTCCCACCGTATTATTAATCGCCACGTTGTTACGTTTGAGTCTTAATGTAGCATCAACCCGGGTTGTTTTACTACATGGACATACCGGACCGGATGCGGCTGGTAAAGTGATCGAGTCTTTTGGTGATTTTGTCGTAGGTGGAAATTATACGGTTGGCTTTGTTGTTTTTACCATTCTGGTTGTTATTAACTTTGTCGTGGTTACCAAAGGTGCGGGTCGTATATCGGAAGTCACAGCAAGGTTTACCCTTGATGCCATGCCAGGTAAACAAATGGCTATTGATGCTGATCTGAATGCCGGTTTAATTAACCAGGAAGAAGCGAAGGCGAGACGGTCCGAGGTTGCACAAGAGTCTGATTTTTACGGAGCCATGGATGGTGCCAGCAAATTTGTTCGTGGTGATGCCATAGCGGGTATCCTGATCCTGTTCATTAATATACTGGGTGGTCTGGCCATTGGTACGATACAACACGATATGGCTATGGGTGATGCCGCCCGGGTTTATACATTATTGACGATAGGTGATGGTCTGGTGGCACAAATACCTTCACTCTTATTATCTACAGCCGCCGCCATTATGGTGACGCGTGTCTCGTCATCATCTGATATGGGTCAACAAATTATTTTTCAATTGTTCCAATCACCCAAGACCTTATATGTCACTGCTGGTGTACTGGGTTTGATTGGGGTTATTCCCGGTATGCCAAACGTAGCCTTTTTATTATTGGCCTCCGGTGCAGGTGGACTGGGTTATTACATGGATAATAAACAAGTATTGGAAGAACCTGAGGAAGAGATAGAAGCAGAACCTGTTACCACTGTACCTGAAGCAGAACGAGAACTCAGTTGGGATGATGTCGAACAGGTTGACCAGGTGGGACTGGAAGTCGGTTATCGACTCATTCCAATGGTTGATAGAAGACAAGGCGGACAATTATTGTCTCGTGTTAAAGGTGTCAGGAAGAAACTGACACAGGAACTGGGATTTTTATTACCTCCTATCCATATACGCGATAACCTGGATCTGGAGCCAAATAGTTATCGTATCGTGGTCAAGGATGCAACGATGACTAAATCAACGGTAATGGTTGATTCTGAACTCGCCATAAATCCGGGACAGGTTTTTGGCGAACTTGCAGGTAATACAGCAACCGATCCGGTATTCGGGTTGGAAGCGGTATGGATTGATCCTTCACAACGTGATCAGGCACAAACCTATGGCTATACCGTGGTTGATCCCAGTACGGTAATAGCCACGCATCTAAGCCAGATATTACAGGATCATGCACATGAGTTATTAGGACATCAGGAAGTCCAGTCACTGATTGAACGGTATAGCGAAAATTCACCAAAAGTAATCGATGACGTAATTCCGAATGTTGTTTCTGTTGGTGTAGTACTTAAAGTCATGCAAAACCTGTTGCGCGAAAATATACCCATTCGTGATATTCGTACCATCATTGAGACCATAATCGAACATGCCAGGAATACACAATCAACTGATGCCCTCACTGCAGCAGTTCGTATTGCTTTGGGAAGATTAATTGTTGAACGCATTTGTGGTGGTGATGATGAATTACAGGTTTTTACTTTGGATATGGCGCTGGAACAGTTATTGCAGCAGACAATGCATGCAATGGCAGAAGGGACAGGGGCAATAGAACCAAACCTGGCACAAAAACTGATTCAGTCATTGCAGGTGGCCTGCGAAAGGCAGGAGTTAGCCGGCCAACCTTCGGTACTTTTGGTAGCTGACAACTTACGCGAATTATTGGTTAAGTTGGTCAGATTCAGGGTCCCAAGGTTGAACATACTGGCATTTAGCGAGGTGCCGGAAAACAAGGAAATACGA
>JBNLAL010000142.1:0-4920 GCA_050302115.1 Gammaproteobacteria bacterium
GGATTATGGTAGATTGTTGCTTTCATGATGACATCATTCCTGTATATTCATCGTTAAACGAAATTGCTGTGATTATTACAGGATATGGGAAAATTATAAATATTACTCATTCATAATTGATCAAATCTTATGGCAGAGAATGTATTAAAAATTATTCGTGATAATTTAATAGTCGGGTTTTATTTTTCCCGGTTTTTTCTGCGTCATTTTTATATGTTACGCGGCTTACAAACTGCTTCCTCGTTAGCGTATACAACCTTGCTCTCGATCGTGCCACTCCTTGCAGTGATGTTTGGTCTTTTTGGCAAGATTTCGATATTGCAGGATGTGTCTGCCTCAATACAGGAATTTGTGTTTACCAACTTCGTTCCACATTTTGGCCAAACGATACAAGGTTATATATCAGGCTTCTCAATGAAAGCTTCGCAACTTACCATCACAGGTAGTGCGGTTCTTGTTTTGATTGCTATTATGTTGATGGCAACAATTGATAATGCGTTTAATCGAATTTGGTTTGTAACCAAGAAAAGAAATCCGGTGGCAAGGTTACTGGTTTATTGGGCTGTTCTTACTATGGGACCGTTATTAATCGGTATTGGTCTCGCATCAACCTCTTATCTTTTATCCTTACCTGTAGTGGCTGATGTGGATAGCTCGCTGAATATCAAGGCCCACCTGTTAAGCTGGTTGCCTTTTCTTACTACTTCAATTGCCTTTACCCTGCTTTATATCCTGGTACCGAATTGTTTTGTTACAAAACATCATGCATTAATTGGCGGGATTATCTGTGCAGTACTGTTCGAATTCGCCAAATACGGTTTTGGAATATATGTACGTTCCATGCCCAGTTATGAAAACATCTATGGCGCAGTCTCTATTATTCCTTTATTCCTGATCTGGATATATGTTTCCTGGACTATTGTATTATTTGGCGCACATATCTCTTTTTGTTTATCGTCATTCCGCCTACAGGATGAAATCAGAAACAAAAGTAAGGGGGGCTGGACCTTTACGGATGTTCTGCGTGTTCTTGCATTTTTATTCAAGGCACAACAATCTGGTCAGATAGTGACGATTCCGGAATTAAGATCGGAATCGATTCGTTTACCGCATTATCAGATGAATGATCTGTTAGAACATCTAAAAAGAGCAAAATGGGTAAACCAGAGTTCAAACGGTCAATGGTTGCTGTCAAAAGATCTGACAGAGACCAGTTTGTACGAATTACATGAAATTCTGCCAGTCAGGCTTCCTTTAACCGACAATGATATGGGCAGCGATCAAATAGCTGAAAAACTAAAAACAAGACTTGGTGATCATAACCAACAGATCGAACAACAGCTTTCAATACCTATCGCCGATTTTTTCAAAATACCCAAGCCTGATTTTTAACTCTTATATCTAAATGTCTCGTAGGAAATACTCGATTCAATAAGGTTTTTAGCAAGAATCTTTTGTGGTTGGTTATTAACACTGATTTCGAGTTCGCGTTCGGCAACATACAAACCTTTTTCAGCGATAATCGATAAATCATTCGGATCATTACTATTGTTAATGATAAATGCCGGACGAAACTCGCGATCGGACTTACTCCCATCACAAGCACGTAAGGCAATAGGTTTTGCTTTATTGGCGATATTTTGCAGTCCGATTTTATGTACTTCACGACTCACCATCAGCCAGCGGATTACACCAATGGTCCAGTCCCTGTTTTCACCATCAAGGTTAAGGCCGACCAGTTCACCAACGCGGATCGGCTTACGGGGCTTTTCGTTTCTAATGACCGCATAACCGCCAGAACCTTCATCAACAATACGCCAGTTTTCCGGAGTATAGTGGGCTGACGAAGTATCAGTAGCTGATGATGCTTCTTCGCTGATATCAATTTCATCATCGTTACCAGTAACAATACGGGTAAAGGCTTTACCGTTATTTAAAAAGTAATAGAGTGCATTTGCTCCAGTAACGAGTTGTATCTCGCCAGTCTTTGATTTTCTGGGAAAATATCGCTTGGGCGGTAATCCCCATGCTTTCAGCATATGCGATAATAATGATTTTGCATAAAACGGAGATAACACAATACTTTTATCAATCTGTTGTCCCATTTTGATTAAATCAATTTGTTTTTGAATCAGGCTTTCCAATGGCGTCGAATCGAGTAATCGTGTTTTATTGTCGGCTTTTTCAATATCATATTTTGTATACGGAACAGGTCGGTTATCTGAATCCAGTTCAAAAACAAAATAACCTGTCGGGTTGGATACCGATTGTATTGAATGGATCTGTGTGTATTCCGCCCAGTCATTTAACTGTTCATAGATTTCCCAGATAGCGCCAAAAGGTAAATGATGGGGGTCAACCAGCGATGCCATCATTATCCGTTTGTATGTATGATCGATGGTAGTTTTTATATCTTTATTGTTGGGGCCAGGTATGGAATAGATCCTTTTTTGACATTCCCTGGATTCAGCGAAGTCATAAATAAAATTCAATTGTTGCCAGACATTTTTGGGTACAGGGGAGTATTCCAGAAAACTGAAAATCAAGGCATGCGATAGATAATTTAAAGACATTAACATCGCTTCCATGGGTGGTTTGGATTGTTTCCAAAGAGTCTTTTTATTTATCGCTTTATCAAATGCCAGTTTGCATCCATAACTTAAATCGACGGCAATCTGTTTCATGATGCTGACCTGACTCTGCATGGCATCGATGGTTTGCAGAGTATGTTGAGCTCCGGTCTTGATCTGTGACTCAACGTAATATTGGTAAGGCCGATTATAGAGCTCAATTAATTCGAGGCGTGTTGCTGATTTAATATCGGCCTTATTGGTTTCACGCAAAGCTTCATGTATTAACGCACTGGTCTTAGCAAAATCAATGTAAGGTAAAGAGTCCAGCCATTCTTCAACATAGATTGGCCTTGTTTCTATCTCATTTCCGTGAGCCGTTTTTTTTTGCGGTAACTGGTTCATATGATTTTTCTTCTATCGTTTTTATTATTAATAGCTTTGGTATTTTTTTTATTTCATCCACTTATCAGCAACATCTATTCCATCAAATGGAAAAAGATTCACTGGTATATGTGACAAGCTCTACAAAATTGAACGAAAATAATCTCTGCCTTTTTATAAGTTATTTTTTTAATAGCGCCGAAGAGATGATAAATAGCTATTAAAATCAATTAGATAGAGGTATATTCCATTTAATCTCTATCGAAACACAGCAGTTATATATTTTTTTAATATTCATCGGCAAGTATAGATGTCGTATATATGAGACACAATTATATTTTTTTAAGATATTGATTCATATGAAAAAAACAATACATTGTTTTGTTAGCGGCAAGGTGCAGGGGGTCTGTTTTCGTATGGCAACAAGTCAACAAGCCAAGATCCTGGGGCTGACAGGTTGGGTCAGAAACCTGAAGGATGGACGTGTGGAAGTGATGGCGAGTGGTGAAGAGTCGCTGGTTGATGAATTACGAAGCTGGTTAACACGTGGTCCCAGTATGGCAAAAGTGTTGAACCTGGAATGTGCAAACGAGGTGTACGAAGAATTCCCGGACTTCAGTATTCGTTATTAATTTATTTACACTAACCTTTCTTTTATAAAACCAGGCGCATCAGCCAAAGGAACGTTTTGATTCTCTGTATCTTTACGTGATTTATATTCAATCGTCCCATCATCCAGACCGCGCTCACTGAAGACAAATCGATGCGGGACACCGATTAACTCCATATCGGCAAACATGACACCCGGTCTTTCCCGTCGGTCATCCAGAATAACATCAATGCCCGAAGCAATGAGTTCGTCATAAAGCTTCATGACAGCTTCACGTAGACGTTGAGATTTATGCATATTGATAGGTACCAGGGCGAGTTGAAAGGGTGCAATATTAGCAGGCCAGATAATACCTTTTTCGTCGTGGTTTTGTTCGATGGCTGCAGCAACGATGCGGGAAACCCCGATACCGTAACAGCCCATGGTTAAAGTCACAGCTTTGCCTTGTTCGTCAAGACAGGTCGCTTTCATACTGGCACTGTATTTTGTACCCAACTGAAAGATATGTCCGACTTCAATGCCACGCGCAAATTTTAGCGGTCCTGATCCGTCTGATGCGGTTTCACCTTCCAGGACATTACGAATATCTACAGTCTTGGGAAGTTCAAGGTCACGTTCCCAGTTCACCCCGGTTAAATGTTTGCCATCTTCATTCGCACCACAAATGAAATCAGCCACAAGGGCTGCACTATGATCTACATAAATGGGAATAGATAGTTTTACCGGACCGATCGAGCCGGTACTGCAGCCGATGTGTTGTATGATCTCGTCTTCACTGGCAAAGGTGAGCGGTGCCAAGACACCCTCAATCTTCTCGGCTTTAACCCGGTTGAGTTCGTGATCACCTCTGAGCACCAGGGCAATCAGACCATCATCCCCGGATTTCACTACCAATGTTTTTAAACATTGCGCTGCAGGAACGCCTAAAAATTGACTGACTTGTTCAATACTATGTTGGTCGGGTGTATCAACCTTTTCAATTTCTTTTGTCGCTTGCGGTCTGGCTGCGCCTGATACAGGAGCCTCTGCCTGTTCAATATTCGCGGCATAATCACTTTTCTCGGAAAAGACAATCTGGTCTTCACCGGAATCTGCGAGTACATGAAATTCATGAGACTTATTGCCACCAATATTGCCGGAATCTGCCATTACAGCACGAAAAGCGAGGCCAAGACGTTCAAATATTTTTGTATAAGTTGCATACATCAACTCATAGGTTTTCTGTAAAGACTCATCCGTTAGATGAAAGGAATAGGCATCTTTCATCAGGAACTCGCGTGCACGCATGATCCCGAAACGCGGTCGGATTTCATCACGGAACTTGGTCTGGATCTGGTAAAAATTGGCGGGTAGTTG
>JBNLAL010000143.1:0-4913 GCA_050302115.1 Gammaproteobacteria bacterium
CTAGCTATCATTGTATCTTGGTAGTCAAAAAGATTGCTCTCACAGCAGAAAGAATTTTGAATGAAAGCCCCTTTTAGGGGTTTTTTTATGTACAGAATGTCGCGGGAAGACACGACTGCATTGATGCAGGAGGTAGAGTAACTCAGGGAGTAGTTACCGAGGACGTCTGAAGCGACGATGTACTGTCATCACGAGAGGACAAGTGGTCCTGAGTGACAAACATAAAAATTATAGTCATGCGGTGCTAGCGAATTGCACGCTGATATAAACGGGCTATAATTGCTTACTGATTTTTGCAGTTTTAGATAAGTGGGCCTTGAGCCCACTTTTTGTTTTCGGCTTATGTATAGACAAAACCAGGCATTACTAGACTTATTTGAGCCGGAAGTGGCTGCTTTAGGATATGAATTATTAGGTATTGAGTTGGGCAGAAACGGCCATGGTTCAATACTGCGGGTTTATATCGATAAAGAAGATGGCATTACCATTGATGATTGTGTTCTGGTAAGCCAGCAATTAACCGGTCTACTCGATGTAGAAGACCCAATCAAGGGGCAATATGAACTGGAAGTATCATCACCAGGTCTGGATCGACCCTTGTTTACGATTGAACAATTTAAAAGATTTATCGGCGAAACAGTCAAGTTAAGTCTGTATGAAAAACGGGATAACCGGAAACGTTTCGTTGGTGTTTTAACTGCAGTTAATGATGATGAGATTATTATTAACTGTGAAGATGAAGAAGTAACATTGCCATTCAATGCAATAGAAAAAGCTAGATTGGTCCCACAGTTTTGATATTACTGACGGTAGAGTAAATGAATAAAGAGATCTTAATGGTTGTTGATGTAGTTAGTAACGAAAAAGGCGTTGCTAAAGACATTATTTTCGAAGCAATTGAGGCTGCGCTTGCAAGTGCAACTAAAAAACGTAATCGTGAAGATATTGAAGCACGTGTTGCCATTGATCGTGAAACAGGTGATTACGATACATTTCGTTGTTGGGAAGTGGTTGACGATGATCCCGAATCACTCGAAGTTCCTTCAAGACAGGTTAAATTATCTGACGCTAAAGAAAAGAATCCCGATATCGAGATTGGACAATATATAGAAGAGCCGATGGAATCGGTTGAATTTGGACGTATAGCAGCCCAGGCAGCCAAACAAGTCATAGTACAAAAAGTACGTGAGGCAGAACGTGCCCAGGTTGTTGATGCTTATCAGGATCGCGTTGGTGAAATGGTCAGTGGCGTTGTAAAAAGGACTGACCGTACTGGTGTTATTGTTGATTTGGGTAATAACGCAGAAGCTTTTATTCCAAGGGAAGAATTAATCCCTCGTGAGGCAACCCGCCCTGGTGATCGTTTACGTGCTTATTTAAAAGATGTTAAGCCGGAAATTACAAGAGGACCACAACTTTACTTGAGCCGAACCGCTCCCGAATTGTTGATTGAACTTTTCAAGATTGAAGTGCCTGAAATCAATGAAGGAATGATCGACATTATTAATGGTGCACGCGATCCAGGCCAACGAGCAAAGATTGCCGTAAAAGCCAACGATCCAAGAATTGACCCGATTGGCGCCTGTGTGGGAATGCGTGGTTCACGTGTCCAGGCAGTTTCAAATGAATTGGGCGGTGAACGCGTAGATATTATTTTGTGGGACGAGAATCCTGCACAATTTGTTATCAATGCCATGGCACCAGCAGAAGTCGCCTCTATCATGGTCGATGAAGATGAACATGTGATGGATGTCGCGGTAGCTGAAGAAAATCTTTCTCAGGCCATTGGTCGCGGTGGACAGAATGTTAAATTGGCCAGTGAGTTGACCGGATGGGAATTGAATGTCATGTCGGTTCAACAGGCTGAAGAAAAGAATGAGGCTGAATCGGAGTCATTACAAAGCATGTTCATGGAACAACTGGATGTCGATGAAGAGATCGCCATTATTCTGGTACAGGAAGGATTTTCCAGTATTGAAGAAGTCGCTTATGTGCCGGAAAAAGAAATGCTGGCCATTGAAGAATTCGATGATGAACTCGTTATCGCCTTGCGTGATCGTGCACGTGATGTCATGTTGACACGCGCTATTGCCAAGGAAGAAAAGCTGGGAGATTCCAAACCGGCAGAAGACCTGTTGACGATGGATGGCATGGATGAAACATTAGCCTATGAACTGGCCAGTAGAGGTGTTGTGACGATGGAAGATCTGGCGGAACAGTCTGTTGATGAGTTGCTTGAAGTTCCAGGCTTGGATAAAGAACGTGCCGGATCGTTGATTATGACAGCACGTATTCCATGGTTTGAATCTGAAGAAGAATAACTAAAGAGGTTAATTAATGCCTGAAGTAACAATCAGTGAATTTGCCGAAGATATCGGCGTACCCGTTGAACGTCTGCAAGAACAACTGACGGAAGCAGGTATGTCTGCGAAAAATCCGGATGACGTCATCACTGATTCGGAAAAAACTGAATTATTAACATTTTTACGTAAAAAACATGGGAAAGATGATAATTCTGAACCCCGCAAAATCACCTTAAAACGTAAAACGGTAAGTGAATTAAAAGTTCCTGTCGCCAGCCAGGGGCGTGCCAAGCCACGTTCGAAAACCGTCAGTATTGAGTTTCGTAAACGCCGTACTTATGCAAAACGCAGTGATGTTGCAGAAAGTCTGAAACAGGCAGAAGAAGAACAGGCCGCAAAACTAAAAGCTGAACAAGACGCTGCAGCAGCAGAGTTGGAAAAACAACAAGCTGAAATTGCTGCCAAAGAAGCGGCAGAAAAGGCGGCCGAAGAAGCTGAAGAAGCGAAATCCATTGCAGCAGAAAAAGAAGTTGCTGAAGCGAAACAGGCGGTCGAAGAAGCAAAAGAGGAACAGGTTGAACCAGAAGTCCTGGACGAAAAGGTTGATGAGACAGCAGAGCAAGAAGTCGCACCTGTCGATTTGTCTAAACTGGTTGAACCCAAACAGGAAAAACCGGTTCCTACACCTGAGAAAGAAAAGTATAAGTCGAAAAAAGAACAAACCAAACATGGTCGTGAAGAGTTACATGTTGCGACCAAAGGCTCCGGTCGAAGACGTAAGAAATCGAAACCTGCTCCGGTTGTTCAAGCCAGCAGTAATAAACAGCATGGTTTTGAAAAGCCAACTGCACCTATTGTAAAAGAAGTAGAAATTCCCGAGAGCATTACTGTTGCCGAATTGGCGCAAAAGATGTCAGTTAAAGCATCCGAAGTCATTAAGGCCATGATGGGGTTGGGAAGCATGGCCACTATTAACCAGACCATCGATCAGGATACGGCGGCCATAGTAGTTGAAGAGATGGGACATACCCCGAAATTGTTAAAAGAAAATGCGCTGGAAGAAGAGATGCTTCAGGCGGCACAACAGGAAGGCGATGAAGTAACTCGCGCACCGGTAGTTACCATTATGGGACACGTTGATCATGGTAAGACTTCTTTACTGGATTACATTCGACGCTCCAAGGTTGCCGCAGGAGAAGCGGGTGGAATTACACAACATATCGGTGCCTATCGTGTATCAACAGACAATGGTGATATCACTTTTCTGGATACACCCGGTCACGAAGCTTTTACTTCGATGCGTGCACGTGGTGCCAAGGTAACGGATATTGTTATCGTTGTTGTTGCTGCTGATGATGGCGTAATGCCACAAACGGAAGAAGCCATTACACATGCCAAGGCAGGCGATGTACCCATTATTATTGCTGTTAACAAGATTGATAAAGAGAATGCCGATCCGGATCGTGTAAAACAGGAATTATCCAAATTTGAAGTAATCCCTGAAGATTGGGGCGGTGACACCATCTTTGCTAATGTATCGGCAAAAACCGGTCAAGGTGTTGACGAGTTGCTTGAAAGTATCTTACTGACCGCAGAAATACTTGAATTGAAAGCCGTAGATAAAGGCCCTGCTACCGGTACCGTGGTTGAATCACGTCTTGACAAAGGGCGTGGTCCGGTGGCCAGTATTCTTGTTCAATCCGGACGACTTGAAAAAGGCGATGTCATTTTAAGTGGACATGAGTTTGGACGTGTTAGAGCCATGGTTGATGATAGTGGGAATGAAGTGACTTCAGCCGGTCCATCTACTCCCGTTGAAGTGTTAGGCCTATCCGGTACGCCGAACGCCGGTGACGAAATGTTGGTTGTCCCCGATGAAAAGAAAGCGCGTGAAATTGCCTTATTCCGACAGGGCAAATATCGTGAAACAAAAATGGCCCAACAACATGCAGCAAAACTTGAGAATGTTATGTCGCAAATGCAGGAAGGGGAGACCGTCTCACTCAACCTGTTAATTAAAGCGGATGTGCAAGGGTCTGCAGAAGCACTGGTCGATGCTTTAACACGTTTAAGTAATGATGAAGTTAAAGTAAGTATCATCAGCAGCGGTGTTGGTGGTATCACAGAATCAGACATCAACCTTGCCATGGCATCAAACGGTATTGTAATTGGTTTTAATGTACGTGCCGATGCGAGTGCGCGTAAACTGGTAGATTCGGAAGGTATCGATCTACGTTATTACAGCATCATTTATGATGTAATTGATGATGTTAAAGCCGCTATCAGTGGTCTGCTGTCTCCGGAAATTCGTGAACAGATAATCGGTGTTGCCGAAGTGCGCGATGTATTCCGTTCGCCAAAATTTGGCGATATTGCCGGTTGTATGGTTACCACAGGTTTTATTAAACGTAGTAACCCTATTCGTGTACTACGCGATAATGTTGTGATTTATGAAGGTGAACTCGAGTCATTACGTCGATTCAAGGATGATGTCAACGAAGTTAAGTCAGGAATGGATTGTGGTATTGGTGTAAAAAATTACAACGATGTCAGGGTCGGAGATCAGATAGAAGTGTTCGAACGGATTAGTGTAGAACGTAAAGGCGAATA
>JBNLAL010000144.1:0-4875 GCA_050302115.1 Gammaproteobacteria bacterium
GTTTCTTGTAAATCTGAATATACTACAGTTTTGCAAGGTGTAAAACAATAAAGCAGTCTCCGGGTTAGGTTAAAATATTTAATCGATGAATATTTATAAAGCTAACGATTTTCATCATATATTAAAGAGGTGTACACCTTTTAATCAATTGGTATACATTATTTAAGCATACAGGGTACATTTTTTTTAAGAATGGTTTTATTATTGTTTTAATTATAATTTTGAAATATCTAAATAGGTTTAATATTTAGTTCAATATGTGATGATTGAAAATCAGGTAAATAGTGATAGTATCGCTAAATAGAACGTTTCTGGAGGAACTTCGATGATATTTGGAAGTAAAGATGATTCTGGTGAACTTAAAAAGCAAGTAGAGAAACTGGAAAAGCAAAATAGAATCATGCGAGAAGCGCTTGAGTTTTATGCAGAAGTGAAAAACTGGGAAGCGGGACATAAATATCGCGATGAGGACAATGCGACAATATTTACTGACGGCTCAGAATCAGGCGCGACGGTTGATAAAGGCAGTAAAGCTTACCGTGCCTTAAAAGCATGTGATAATGCCTGAATAATGGATATTTACCGGTATCAATTATCTCAATTGGTACCGGCAGTAGTTTCCAAATTCCTTTCTTTTTTTATCCTTGTTCTTAGCAATTTATACAAGGCTCTATTATTATTCAGTTAAATAAATATAACTGATAGAAATGACAATCCCTCCCAGTAAAATAGAACCAAAAACCTTACCTGAAGGCTATGAACTCCAGTGTTATACGATTAAACGTGTACTTGGTCAGGGTGGTTTTGGTGTTACGTATTTGGCACATGATAGGAATCTGGAGCGCGATGTAGCCATAAAGGAGTTCATGCCCAGGGATATGGCCAGGCGAGGGGATGATTACACAATTCGTTCTATTAACGAGGAAATGGCCGATAAGTTGGTTTGGGGAATGGAACGTTTTATCCGGGAAGCAAGGACTCTTTCAAAATTTGACCACCCGAATATTGTTCGTGTTCATACAGTTTTTGAGGCGAACAATACGGCATATATGGTCATGAGTTATGAACAGGGCACCAGTTTTCATGAAAAGCTCCAGTCTAAGGGGCAACCTTCAGAAGAAGAATTGTTGGATATGTTACTGGGTTTGTTGGATGGTCTTGAAGTCATGCATGCGGCCGGATTCATTCATCGTGACATAAAACCTGGGAATATTTTTATCAGGGGAGACGGTACAGCTTTATTGCTAGATTTCGGATCAGCACGTCAGGCCATTGGCGAGGAGACGATGACTTTAACCAAGGTGGTTTCTCCAGGTTATGCCCCATTTGAGCAATACTATGGTCGAAGTGATATGCAAGGTCCGTGGACTGATATCTATGCTTTGGGAGCGACCTGTTATAAGGCGATTACAGGTGAACCGCCTATCGATTCAACCTTTCGAAATCGGTATACAGGTGATGAAGCGATAAAGGATATTTGGGATGCACTGGATAAACACAATAAAAAGTATTCCACTTTTTTCTTACGAGCGATAGAGCATTCGCTCAGGACAAACCATAAAGAACGTCCCCAAACTGTAAAGGAATGGCGGGATATGTTGACTGATCCAAGTGTATCTACGCAAACACAGTGGCGTTTAGCTGAACATAGTTATATGAAAAAAATGGGCAGTCCTGAAACGGTTAAAAATAATCGCAAAGTCTATCTTTTTATTGGCTTTCTGTTTGTTGTTGTCGTCTTGCTCGTGCTGTTTTATTTCTATAGTCAATAGAAAGTAAATTTCAGGAAATAAAAAAGCCTGGAATCGCAATAAACATGGGGGAGGAGGGTTATTCGCGACTCCAAGCTTGCTCACAAGCATTCAGGAGGAAATTAATAGCTCTATTTGAATAACAGTCTAGTAGATGTTTTTAGACTTCGTTGTGACTAGGTTCACAAATTGCCTTCTAATATTTGACTTGTTATATATTTGTGACAGAAATCACATCATTTTAGATAATGGTTAATTATTTATTCTTTTAAATCAGTATCTTGGGTTTGTACCATGCTTATTATTTTCCAACCTGTTTCCGGGCGCATTTTTCCATTTGCGACGAAAATATGTAATTTATGCTTTGGATCAATAGCAAATAAAGGAAGCGAGCGATCCCCATATTGTTCCAGGTAATTTTCAAAATTGAACTCATCACTGATCTGCGTGGTTTTAATTTCGGCACCATTTCTTAACCGATAAGCAAGGTTTCCGTAGGCTACGTTTTCCCCAAATAACTCATATCCTCTGTGTTTGGTAGAAACAATATGTTTATCTGACAGGTGCTGTTCGCGCGTAGTTTTCAATTCATAAACATTGTTTACACCAAACTCTGATTTAAATCTCAGACAAGCAAGAGTGTCCAATGAACCTCTCCCTGACATCGCTAATACTTTGCCCAAGCCAAGCAGGTTCAGGTTTCTATCAGCATGTTCGGAAATAGGATTGCCATAATATGTTTCCAGACCTTCCATCCTTGCCAGACTGGTATTCTCCCAACTACTGTCAGTCAAAACGACTTTAAAGTCATGTTGTTGTAAGGCTTTTCCAATAGCGCGTGCAACATTTCCTGCACCGATAATTAATAAACCTGTCGGAGGTGGTTCTCTAACCCCCAAAAATTTGGCGATATATTTTGCAGTAGCACTTTGTGTGACAACGGTTCCTATGATTATTAAAAATGTTAAAGGTACCAATAAACTGGCATCCGGAAAGCCTTCACTTTCAAGTTTAATAGCAAACAGGGCAGATACCGCCGCTGCAACAATGCCACGAGGACCAATCCATGAAATCATTAATTTTTCATTTATAGTCAGGTCTGAACCAATAGAAGAAATAAAAACAGATAAGGGTCTTGCTATTAGCATTGTAATTGCAAGAATCAACAATGCCGTCCATCCAATTTGAATAAACTGGTAAAATTCAATTCTTGCTGCAAGAACAATGAAAAGTCCCGAGATTAATAGAAGGCTCAGACTTTCCTTAAAATCGAGAATATCATCGATCTCCATCTCTTTCATATTAGCCATGGTCATGCCCATTATCGTGACTGCTAATAATCCTGATTCATGTTCAATAATGTCTGAAAAAACAAAAACGGCAAAAACACTAATGAGTGTGATCACATTTCTTAAATATTGCGGTACGAGATGTTTCCTTAACAGTTCACCCAATAGCCATCCACTAATAAAGCCGATTGAACTTCCAAACAGGATGATTTTACTGAAAGTTAAAACGACAGAACTGATAGCATTATGTTGTTGACCGGAAATAATAAAATCAAAGACCAATACAGCAAGTAAAGCGCCAAGAGGATCAATAACAATACCTTCCCATCTTAGAACATTGGTGATTTTTGCATTGGGCCTTACTGTTCTTAGCATGGGTATAATGACTGTTGGGCCTGTTACGATAACAACTGCACCAAATAAAAAAGCTAATTCAAAAGGGAAATTAATCAGGAAGTGAGTACTGTATGCGATGACGATCCAAGTGATTAACGCACCAATTGTAATAAGATTTCTGACAGTATGACCAAGCCCTTTTATATCTTCGAATTTTAGAGTCAAACTGCCTTCAAACAAAATGACGGCAACTGATAAGGAGATTATAGGGAAAAGTAGATCGCCGAATAATTTATCTGGATAAATAAAACCAAAAACAGGACCAGCAAGAATACCAACAATTAAAAGAAACAGGATTGCGGGCAATCGTGCCCACCAGGCAAGCCATTGACAGCCAATGCCCAGGACACCTATTCCCGCAATTGATAATAAAATTTCGCTATTCAAAATTGTGATTAAATTTTTTATTAATTAATAATAGTAATTAAACATCATTCCTGAAATGGTGTTCAGCAGACTTTAACGAATGTAACATTGCATCCCTGAGTAAAGCATCTTCGTCATTACTGAACATGGAAAAAATCAAAAGAACATCCCCAACTGCTAAAGCACCCTGGGTTAAGTATTGGTATTCTCCTTCCATTGCACTACTGTCACTCAGGTCATAAAGATATCCTGTTCCGCTTGTTCCGGTAATTTCTATCATTTCCAGTTGATTCTGATCTGAATTTTTCAACGTATTTTCTCCGGTTTCCTTAACCAAAGCATAAATGTATTCAGGAGAAGTAATATTTCGTTCAAAGCTATCATCCCAAAATACTGACATGTTTAATTGAAATATTTCCCTTTCCTTATTATCAAGCACATAGAAAGTAATCAAGGGAGGTGTGTTTTCGTCGGTTTTTGTGAAATTGTAATTCCAGATTCTGGGCACTGTTATAACCAGTTCACCATGACCAGGTATATCAAAATATTCCTTATCGACACTGTAGTTTGGTTCAGTTTCTTTTGCCAGACCTATAGCTGAATGACTAAATGTCAAAACACTTAGAAAAAAAATATATGTTAAGTATTCAGAAATTAACCGTGACATGGAGGATAATTCATAAACATGACTGTAAATCGTCCGGCAATTTTGTTGAGGTATTGACGCTGTACGGAATAGGCTTCGCGTTCTCTTTTTGAATAAAGCTCACAATCCATATCATTATATCTACCACTTAAATCCTGAAGATAATGTACTAGTTCATGCACAACGACACTACGTGTATTTGCATCTGTATGACCTTTTAAGCGTTCATCAATATAGATGACACCTTGATCATCATACCCGGCAACGGCCTCACATTTTTCATTTCCATTACAGGCATTATTGACAAAAAATTGGGGAGATTTATAAATAAGTTCAGGTATTTCACCCGGGTGGGTATAGTTGGACAGATTTACTGCCCAACTTAGTAGTACAGCAATTAACTTTGCATCCATTGAATATTAATTGT
>JBNLAL010000145.1:0-4866 GCA_050302115.1 Gammaproteobacteria bacterium
TCTTTTTTATAGTTTTCCATGTCGTTGTATTAATTACACTGACTTCACCTTCTTTCAGGTTGGGTGTGGCCATAACAGTCTGTCCCTGGTAATTCCAACTGATACCGGAGCCAAGATGAGGTAATCCGGTTAAATCAATATCGGCTATTTTCCTGCCTACGATTAAATTAACAACCTGGCCGTTCTTTGCATTTCTTGCAGCACCGATGACGTGTTCATAAGTCTGATCAAAAAAGAAGTCATCAAGGTAATCATCCAGACGGATACGACGCACCGGAAAAGGGCCTGCTTCGGGTATCGCTTCATTATATTGGTAATCATGTACCAGACTGTTATAGACCGGTTCAGCATTTTCATCATAAAAGATTTCCCATATCTCCTTGATGTCTTTCAGTGCAACAATAAAACTTTTTCGTGGCGCGGCATCGTAAACGGCACTGATCCGGGAACTGGTGCCATGATCATTTTTAGCATCAATGATTTTTAACAGGGAAAGATCAACGGCATCAAGTATAACCAGTGTATGCGGAAGATAATTACCGACAATGACGAAACGTCCGTCACTGGAAACAGCAACATTGCGTGTATTAATACCGGCACGAACCTCCGCAACCATCTTCAGGTTATACATGTCAAACTTGGATACCCATCCATCGCGGGAAGCAAGATAGACAAAACGGCCGTCCGGTGAATACTTGGGACCACCATGCAGGGCATAACGGGTTTGAAAGCGATGAATAGGTTCGAAGCGATCACCATCCAGTACGGTGGCATGATGATCGCCGGTTTCGACAACAAGAAACAGGTTCAACGGATCAGCATCATAAACAGGTTTATCACCTAATTCGGAAAGCGGGTTATGAATGATATGACTTTTCTTGATTTGTTCTTTTCCCCATTCGGGGATATTTGTTAAAGGCGTATAAATGTATTCAACCAGTGCCTTGATTTGTTCCTGTTCAAGTTTTTCACCAAAGGCGGGCATTTGTGTCGCAGGTAAACCGGCGGTAATGGTATTAATCGCTTTTTCTTTTCTTGTCCGTTTCAGGTTTTCAGGCAAAAGGGCAGGGCCGATGGCTCCCAATCGTTCTGTCCCATGACAACTGGCACAATGTGTAGAATAAAGTTGTTCTACATCCTCATTATATGCCAGAGTGCTTTTTGAAACAGCCAGAAGAAAAATAAATAATAACGTGCAGACATTAGATAGCAGTTGCATGTGCGTTTTTTGTTTTTTTAGTCTCAACTCCAATCTCTTCATCAGTTAAATAACAGGCCGGATCTTCAGCCCATGGATCACCGGTTAATTGATAGGCACGAATGCGGGTATTACCACCACAGACATCAAAGTATTGGCATTGACTACAACGACCTTTAATTTGCCGTGGTGATTGTTTTAAACCATCCATGATTGGATCGGAACGGTCATTCCATATTTCTGCAAATGATCGATCACGCACATTACCCAGACTGTAATGCCACCAATAGGTATCGGGATGTACTTCACCCAGGTTATCGATATTGGCAATATTGACGCCGGAACTGTTGCCACCCCACTGTGCCAGTTTTGCGCGAACATGTGCTGTCTTTTCCGGAAAGCGTTGTTCAAGCCATTGCAACAGGTAAACGGCATCGGCATCATTATTGCCGGTAACATATTCACGCGTAATATTTTTTTGTACATCGTCCCAGCATTTGTCAAAGATCATATCCAGTGCTTTACGGGTCATAATATGCGTTGCATCGTCCTTGCGGTTTCTGTTTCCCCGACCGGAATAATTCAAATGCGATAAATAAAACTTGTTAATGTCTTCTTTATCCATTAACTCCAGTATCTGTGGTAATTGATGTGCATTATCCTGGGTAATGGTAAAACGAATTCCAACTTTAATATTGTTATCACGACATAAACGTATCGCGTTTAGTGAAGCAGCATAAGCACCCTGTTTGTGTCGGAAATAATCATGCGTCTCACCAATTCCATCGATACTGATACCCACATAATCATAATTCATTGCCTTGATCTGATTGATATTGTTTTCATCAATCAAGGTACCATTCGTTGAAAGGCCGACATAAAATCCCATCTCTTTTGCTCTTTGTGAGATGGGGAAGATGTCCGGGTGTAATAAGGGTTCACCTCCAGACAGGATCAATACCGGTACATGAAACGCCTTAAGCTCATCCATGACTTTATAGATTTCGTTTGTTGTTAGTTCATTGGGAAAATCGTAATCGGCCGAGATTGAATAACAATGTTTACAGGCCAGGTTACAACGACGAATCAAATTCCATATAACAACAGGGCCGGGCGGGTTTCTTTTTGGACCCAGCTGTGTAGGTTGTTTTATCTCGTCCATGTATTGTCTGATACGAAACATAATTAATCCTGCTCTTTATTTCCTATCCGCATTCCTGTTTTTTTCAGGATACGGCTACTATATAAAACAGTATGTTGTCGGTAATCATTGCCAATAATTTCGGCAATAATCTTTATGTATTTGTCTGTTGTCTCCCTGTCACGTGCATGTACCATTGCAAAAAAATTATAGGGCCACTCAGGTAGGTGACGTGGGCGGTGATAACAGTGACTGACAAAATCAAGTGCCCCGATCCTTTTTCCATAGCGACTTACCAAATCATCATCAATATCCCAAACGGTCATGCCATTGGCACGGTAACCCAGTTTATAATGATTGGGCACCACACCAATACGTCTGATGATGCCGCATTTTTTCAGGTTTTTTATACGTTGAATAACGAGGTCAGGATCCAGATCTAGTTGTTCTGCAACAGTGTGATAGGGTCTTTCAGTCAATGGTAGACCAGTCTGTGTTGCTTCTATAATCAAACGATCTGTTTTATCCAGAAGCGGATTGTCCAGGTTATGCATCAAGTTTTAACCCCACATAAAATTCTTCCAGCTTCGGCATGTCATAGGTTTTGTATCCGGTTTTTTTCTCAATTTCATCAAGGATTTTTTCAAGTTGGGCAACACTTTCTGTTGCAAGCACAAACCATATATTAAATTCGTGTTCTCGTTCATAATTATGTGCGACCTCGGGATAAGCATTAATGAGTGTAATGACGTCATCCAGATCTTTTTCAGGGACACGCATGGCAACAAGACAATAGATACCTCCCAGCTCTTCAATATTAAATAACGGACCGAAGCGGCTTAATGTGCCATTGTCCAGCAATGCCTGTATACGATTGATTAAAACAGTTTCTTCAATATTTAATTTTTTTGATATTTCAGAAAAAGGTTTTTCACAAACAGGAAATTTTTCCTGCAGGTTATTGATAATAACTTTATCCAGTGCGTTCATTTCTTTGCCTTGTAGCAGTAACATAATTTGCGGCGCATTGTTTAAATCTGCGTTTACTGAACAATACTTCATGAGGGATAGCTTGCCATTGATTTTGATCAATCATTTCCTGTAAAAGCTGCATAACATCGTCACGAGATTTTCCGTGTATCATGCAATACAGGTTGTATGGCCATTCAGGTGGTTGTCTTGAACGTCGATAACACAAGGTGATGAAAGGATATGCCTTGATTTTTTCACCTATTAGCTGAACTTGTTGGTCGGAAACATCCCAGACCACCATCGCATTTTCGTTATAGCCGAGTTCATGATGGCGGACAACAACGCCAAAGCGTTTTATTAATCCTTGGGCTTTAAGGTTTGAAATTCGTTTAAAGACTTCTTCCTCGGATATGCCAATTTCGTTAGCTATCGTTGCATAAGGTTTTTCAGTAATAGGCAGACCATTTTGTATATTTGCAATCAATGCCTTATCGACTGCATCAAGTGATTCCTTCTTTTTTTGCATGCGTTGTGTATCGTTTAATTCCATTTTAGTTTAAATCCTAAATCAATATGGTAGGCATCCAATAAAGGAAGATGAAGCAATGGCAAGTCTGTTTTTTCAGCTATCTTGTTCAGTACTGAATTTAAATGATCCTGATTACTGGCTGTGACGACGAACCAGAGGTTGAACTCATGTTCACGTTCGTAATTATGGTTGACCTCAGGAAAGCTGCTAACCAGATCTGCAATTTCAAGTAACGATTCTTCCGGTACTGATAAGGCAGCGAGGGTACTTGTGCCAATAGTATTTGGTTTAATAACCGGGCCGATGCGGCTAATGGCGCCTTTATTTTTTAACTTTTTAAATGTCGTAATGACCAATTCCGGATCAATATTTAATGTTTCTGCAATCTCGTTGAAAGGTTGCGGTGAAAGCGGAAAGTCATGTTGATAGTTATTCAACAAATATTGTTCCAGTAAACTGTAATCAACATCAGTTGTGTTTTCCTTGTCCGTTAATTTTGCAGTTGCTTCTTTCATTTTATAATCCAATCTTGTGTGCCCGGTTGGTAAAGAAGATGCCACTTGGCTTATCTGCACTTATTTGTTCGACGGTATTGAATGTTTGTGTGTTGTAGATATCAACGCGGTCTTCATCCCTGACAGACACCCAGACTTCTTCACCTCTTGGTGTAAATTCCATATGTAAAACAGCTTTACCGGGGACAAGTTCTTTAACGATTTGCATTAAGGCAACATCAATAACCTGGAGGTGATCATTATCGGGAAAAGCAAAATTAACCCAAACCTGGCGACCATCAGGCCGTGCAATAGCAAACACAGGTTGACCATAGGTTTTGATATTAGCGACTTCCTTCCAGGTTAAAGGATCGATAACAATGACAGCATGTTGTCCAACGGCAGGAACGAATAAGTAATTATTAGCCAGTGCCCATCCTTCAAGATGAGGCATTTTATAAACCGGCAGTTTTTCTTCTCCTTTACCATAACCGTGTAAAACTCTTTTTATTCCCTTTTCAGGATGCCATAG
>JBNLAL010000146.1:0-4857 GCA_050302115.1 Gammaproteobacteria bacterium
CATCAAGTTTATTTATAAGTTTAGTGTTTCCTGAAAATAACATTATTCGATTGTTAATTCATTGTGTTAAACACTACTCAGAAAAGATTAGTAAAAGCTATATTATTTGTAGCTAGAATGGAGTATGTAATTATTTATAACAATTATATTTAAAATGTACTTTTCTGTTTTTATTCTTTGTTTGGTTCTATTCTTGTATTTATTGCTAACCAGAACGCTTTGGGTCTACTCTAAATAGCCTAAAACAATTTGCGTCAATATATTAATTGGATAATTACATTCTGCCATCTTAGTAATAATTATGACTTATAAAAAAGTAACTGAATCGTTAATTCAGTATCAGGAACGATATCTTCCTTTATTTATTGATGCCGACGACCTGGCAAAAAGAATGGAAGTGCAACAACGGGAAAATGTTGCATATATTGAGCAAAGGCTTTATGCATTATGGAAGCTGGGCGAACAGATAATATTGACCTGGTGTTTAAGTGAAAAAGGTATCGATGTTTTATACATACCTTATTATCTAACTTCGTCACTACTTATCTCTGAATCTGATAAGAAGGCTGATCAAGAAAATATTAGACCAACTTATAGTATTTCTTCACCGTTAATTAAGTTGATAAAAGGAACACGATATATTTCACCGGAAGAATTAAATAATATTCAAGGCAAATACGATATCTATCGTTCAACCATTGAATTACCTCATAGCTTTAAAAAATATCCGGTTGACCCGGATCTAATAGACAATATTGTTAAACGTTACAGCATTAGTTATATAGAAAATCGTGCAGTTGCCTTATTTGATATTGATGGATTCACAAAGTACTCAGCTTTTGATCAAGTGACATTGATAAATAGTCTGGCGTATTCAATTAATTCTGCACATGAAAAAATGTTGAAGAAAGATATCAATATTGATTTTGCAAGATCGAATACCGGTGATGGTTTCTATGTGTGGAATCGTGCTCCTGGGCTGGAAGCAAATATTAACCTTTATCATCTCATGCATCTCGTATTGGCGGATAATGCCATTACCCGAAACAGGTCGAATACTCCTCATGTGCCAAGTCTGAAAACGGCTTTTCATATTGGTGATTGTTATGAGTTTTATCAAACCCAGGGATTATCCCAAACTATATATAGTTATATCGTTGGCGATGTGACAATAGAGCTGGCAAGGTTAATTGAGCATGCCAGACCAGGACAAATTATCGTCGGTGATTTTCAGGCAAAAATTTCTACTAATAACAATCATAATGTAACGTTTTTTGACAGCATCAAATTTATAAAAACAATTCAGCCTACTCTGGATAAGTTTCGGGGTGTCGAATTGTCCGGAGACAAGATCGAACACATCAAATGCTATTTCACCGGTCGTAAAAAAACGGACGACAGTTTTGATATCAATGTACTCAAGCTGATTGATAAACATGAGATAAAACACTTAGCCTATAATGCAAAGGTAAATATCTATCGAGAGCATGGTGATCCGATTTTTCTCGGCATACAGGAAAATGAGCTTTCCCGGAACGAATAATGCAGGATAATTACCCTGTTCTGGCTTATTAAAGGCCTATTATTTTTTTATAAAATTACGAATTTATAGTAAGTATTTTTTGTTGAATGTTGCTTTCTCGCATTTGTAGATAATTGAATATAAAGAATATTTCTTAATTTAATTATAATATTGCTAAAACAATGGAAAATAGACTACTATTTAATAAATGGTGCAGTGCATCATAATCTGTTTTAGCAGAGCAAGAGATTAAGAGATGAAGTATAAAACAGCGATTAGTGTTATCGGTTTTCTGAGTATTCTATTCAGTCTATCCGTATTACCCGCCATGTTTATTTCCTGGATTTACCACGATGGCCAAATTGCTTCTCTATCGGAATCATTGATTAGTATGATTTTGATAGGTGCTTTTTTATGGTTACCGTTTCGTGAACGGAATGCCAATCTTTCCCGTCGAGATGGATTTTTGATAGTGGCAATGTTCTGGGTGTTGTTAGGTATATTAGGTGCATTGCCTTTTGAGTTTTCACTTCATATGTCAATCGTCAACTCCATTTTTGAATCTATTTCCGGTTTAACTACGACCGGTGCTACGGTCATTTCCGGGCTGGATAATTTGCCACCTTCTATTCTTTTTTATCGACAAGAGTTGCAATGGTTAGGTGGTCTTGGTCTGGTTGTTCTTGCTGTTGCCGTATTACCGATGTTGGGTATCGGGGGAATGTCCATGTACCGGGCTGAAACACCCGGGCCGGTTAAAGACAATAAGCTGGTACCTCGAATTTCAAAAACGGCAAAATATTTATGGATGATTTACATAGGTTTAACGGTAGCTTGTGCACTGGGATATTGGGCAGCGGGCATGTCTGCGTTTGATGCCGTGTCACACAGTTTGTCAACGGTATCAACAGGTGGTTTTTCAACTCATGATGCCAGTTTATCTTACTTTCATAGTGAGAAGATTGAAGTGATTGCTATATTTTTTATGTTCCTCGCAGCGATCAATTTTACGATTCATTATCTTGTTATATACCACAAGAATATACAGGGGTTCTTTTCTGATCTGGAAGCAAAAACGTTCCTGATTATCACTACCATTGCCGTTTTATTAGCAAGTTTTTATCTGTTTTTCTCCGGTTATTATACAAATCCGGAAGATGCTTTTGAAAAGGGATCATTTGAAGTTGTATCTGTAATTACCAGTACCGGATTTGGAATAACCGATTTCACATTATGGCCCGGTTTCTTGCCATTGTTTTTAATCTTTATTGCATTCATTGGTGGTTGTGGAGGTTCGACGGCGGGTGGTATGAAGGTTATGCGGGTGATTATTTTATTCAAGATTGCATTCAGAGAGTTCAAAAACCTGTTACATCCCAAAGGGGTTTTTACTATCAAGTTGGCTGAACATCCTGTGCAACAAAAAACAATGCAAAGTATTTTAGGTTTTTTCTCGCTCTATGTTGTGACGTTCACAATATTGGTATTAATGATGATCAGTACCGGGCTTGAACCAGTATCCTCGTTTTCTGCTATTGCAACATGTATTAATAATCTTGGGCCGGGCCTTGGTGAAGTTGCAACGACGTTTCAATCTATTACAGACACTGGAAAAGTTATTTCGATATTTGCAATGCTTTCGGGAAGACTGGAAGTATTTACTATACTGGTTATTTTGAGTCCTTACTTCTGGAGAACATAAGTTCTTTTTTTGTTGCTTTTAGCATTGATATTAATCGGTATATTTTGCCTCAACCATATGCAAAACATCCTGAATATCTTCTTGTATGCTAAGTAAACTATTGACTCCCAGTAGACCAAACCGTTTAAGTTTTTCAATTAACCTTGGTTTTACATGAACAAGAATAATTGAAACCTGTTTTGTTTCCAGCTCTTTTACCAATGACTCCAGGTTAATCATTGCAGTTGTGTCCAGTAATGTCACATCTAGGAAATCAAGTACTACATATTTAACATTTGAATTTACCGAAGCGATGACCTTTAGTGCTTTATGTGCAGCACCAAAAAATAGCGGACCATTAATGTCATAGACAATAATTTGTTTGTTGTTCAGTAATTCATGCTCATGAGTTTTATGATCCAGGGTTGAGGTTTCAGTCAATTCGATCATGCGCTGCATAAAGAGTACGGATGCCAGGGCAATCCCGCCTGCTACAGCAATCTGCATATCGATCAAAACTGTAAGTAGAAAACAGGTGAGAAATACAGCAGCATCGGTAGGTGGTGCCTTGGTAACAATACGCCAGGCATGATGTGCTTCACTCATGTTCCAGGCCACCATTAATAAAACCGCTGCCATTGAAGCCATTGGAATATATCCTAACCAATTAGCAAAAAAGAGAATGGTTAAAAGGATAACAATGCTGTGCATCATTGCTGATACAGGCGTGCTGCCACCCGAGCGTATGTTAGTGGCGGTGCGAGCAATTGCGGCAGTTGCCGGAACGCCTCCCATAAAGGCTACAAAAATATTACCAATGCCCTGGCCAATTAATTCACTGTCAGGATTATGTCTGTGTCCGGTCATACCATCAGCGACAACAGCACAAAGTAATGATTCAAGGGCCCCTAACAAGGCAATCGAAAAGGCAGCTCCTAGAAGCACTCTTAATAATTCCCATGACAAGCCTATAGGTTGTCCATCACCACCATCCAGATTCCAGGGTAAAACAAACTGAGGCAATGCAGTCGGGATACCCTGACCAGTGATTCCGTTAATTTCATAACTGAACCGGGATGAAATAGTATCAACTAATGGCAATGACTCGATTGAATTAAATATTGCTGCAAGGACAGAACCTGTTATAAGTGCAATAAAATAAGAAGGGATGCGACTATGTAATTTCCTCCAGAATACAAGTACTGCAAAAGTAATCAGACCTATGATCAATTCCTGCCATTGAAAGCCGGGCATGGCTTGTGTGATGGCCAGGATTTTTTCGGTAAAGTGAATACCATCGTTTTCAAGCTGTAAACCTAACAGATCTTTTAATTGCAAAAAGGCAATAACAGTTCCTATTCCTGAGGTAAAACCAACAACGACGGGGTAGGGAATGATTTCAATAATACGACCAAGTCGTAACAGGCCAAAGCCGATCATGATCTGTCCACGAACGTCGGTGAAGAGACCAACGATGTAATGGGAATTCACCAAGTAGATGAGGCCGGTCATGATGAAGGGTAGGGAGCCGATAATGTAGGCACTGGCCTTCGCCTCTGAGGAGAGGGCCTTGATCTTAAGCTTGAGCTGGCGGCGCCGGCGCAGCACGTCGGAGAGGTTGGCCAGGGTCTCGGCCAGGTTGCCGCCCGTCTCC
>JBNLAL010000147.1:0-4844 GCA_050302115.1 Gammaproteobacteria bacterium
CAAGAAGAATCACAATTTCGAGAAATGCTCATTGAAGGCATTGTCAGTATTGCTGAAGGAGATAATCCGCGCATTATTCAATCGCGATTATATGGTTATCTCAATTAGGCAGGTCCCTCATGCCTAGATCAAGACGTCAAACTTTTCACGAAGAAGAAGCCAATCATGATAGATGGTTGGTGTCCTATGCTGACTTTATTACCTTAATGTTTGCATTTTTTGTTGTAATGTATGCCATCTCTTCGGTAAGTGAAGGCAAATATCGTGTGTTATCCGATGCATTAATGCAGGCATTTGATAAAGAAGACTCTTACCAGTTACTGGAACCCTCTCCAATTGATTTGCCCATTGAACAAAGGGCAAGGCTGGATGTATCAGAAGTGGATGCGGAACAAAGGAAGGTGACAGGTGAACAGTTGGATGCTGATGGCATGCTGGATGAAACTAAAGGGAAGTTGGCAGAAGAAGTAGATAACCCGGCAGTTGTAGAAGACAGGGTGAAAAAAAGTTTAGGTGAGATTGCAGATGATATTCGTTATGAATTGTTTCCTTTTATTGATGAACAGCTGATCAGTGTTACGAATACAGATACCCGTATTGATATTGAAATAAAAAGCCAAATACTTTTCCCAAGTGGTAGTGCAAGACTGGTTACAGGGGCAGTTCCAATTTTGTCAAATCTGGCTTTATTATTTTCAACGTTTGATAATCCGATCAATGTTGAAGGATTTACCGATGATAAACCGATCAACACAATCGCATTTCCATCAAACTGGGAATTATCAACAGCCAGGGCGGCAAGTGTTGTTCATATATTTATGAAAAAAGGAATTGATCCAAAACGCATGTCAGCATCCGGCTATGCCGAGTTTCGACCTATTGCAGATAATTCCACCGAAGAGGGAAGGCAGAAAAACAGGCGCGTAAATATTGTTATTACTACGGTGCCAAATGAACGTGAATCTATTCAATCAAAATTTAATGAGTAAAAGTATGAACGTCTGGACAATAGCAAATCAAAAAGGTGGTGTAGGTAAGACGACAAGCACCGTGACACTGGCAGGTTTATTAACCCAGAGAGGACATAAGGTTCTTTTAATTGATCTCGATCCCCATGGTTCTCTGACCAGTTATTTTTCCTATAACCCGGACACAATAGAGGAAAGCGTTTATTCATTGTTTCAAAAAAAGATTAGTGATGTACGTACGCCTCTGGCAGCTATGTTATGTCGAACGGGTATACCTAACCTGGATTTGTTACCTGCTTCCACTTCGCTGGTATCACTGGATCGACAGGCAGGAATGACCAAGGGTATGGGTTTAATAATTAAAGATGCCTTAAAGCCATATGAAAATCATTATGACTATGTGCTAATCGATTGTCCGCCTACATTGGGAATATTGATGATTAATGCATTAGCGGCGTGTGATCGTTTAATTATTCCTGTTCAAACAGAATTTCTTGCAATAAAAGGGCTGGAACGCATTCTCAATACCCTGAAAATGATTGTGACATCCGGTAAAAACAAGATTGATTATGTGGTGGTGCCCACCATGTTTGATCGCAGGACCAGAGCTTCACTCGATAGTTTGTATCACTTACAGGAAGAATATCATGAACGTTTGTGGCAAGGTTGTATTCCAGTAGATACAAAGTTTCGAGAAGCCAGCGTGAAAGGTAAACCGATGTCCTGGCTTTATCCTTCAGCTAATGGCACCAAAGCTTACCGTTTATTGCTTCAGTATTTGTTAGCAGATCAACTTGTAGAAGATGATTACTTACCACAAACGGCCTAGCTTATGTACTCAGAAAAGATACAAATTGATACTCATCCTGATCTGACATTATACATTGAAGGGCTTTTAAATATTCCTGAAGTTCCACTTGTTGAAGAACAGCAAGTGGAAGAAAAAAATATTATTGATGTAAAAGATTCACAGAATACTCAACAGATAGATTCTCAGTCTGAAATTGCAGATATTCCGGACTGGGCTGATCAAACATTTGAGTGTTTGCTGGTCAAGTTAGCAGGGATGAATGTCATCGTACCGGCTATGTCTGTGTCGTATATAGAAAAGATAGACAAAAAAATCACACATATTCCATCAGAAACCGACGCTTTTAAAGGTGTGGTTACATTACGGGATAAATCAATAGCAGTAATAGATTTGTATAGTTTGATTACTGAAAGTGGCTTATCAAATATTCAACAGAACATGACTGTCGATGAGAATTATATAGACCATGTTATTGTAATGGATAACGGGAATTATGCTTTGGCCTGTGATGATGTGAGCCATATGTTAACACTGGATGCAGAAGATGTACGTTGGAACACATCGACATTTAACAACCCGATGTTTAGTGGAGTTGTAACTGAACAGCTTTGCCCGATTGTGAATATTGAGAAACTGAACGAGCTTGTAACCAATATGCCTTTTGTTCAGAAGTTGATCGAAAGGAACAGTTAAACCGTTTTAAATTCAACCCTGACTGTTTTGGGAACAGGATTAAGGAAATTAATGCGGCAATTATCGGCAGTTTGATTGATTATCTCGAAGGCAACGGGTTTGCTATCTGCCGAGGCCTGAATGGAGTATTCATTTCCAACGGGATGAAAAAACTGAATAGCAATGTCATGGTAATTTTTATCGGTGATTGACGTTATATTTCGGCAATCAAGGATAGAGATCGAATCGAATAACTGTAACAGGACAAAAGTATTTTTTTCCTTGCCATAACCTGGTTGGGAATGAATGACGATTTCACTTTCGCCGTTCAGGTGAACATCCTTAACAAAAGAGAGGATAGTGTTTTCTTCTGCCAGTTCAATCGATACTTCTTTTGGCTTATAAAAAATCAGTTTTGCTATAAGGAAAATAACAACGGTAGTAATGACGGAAAAAATCAGGGCGAATAAGGTGGCAAACAAGCTTAATGACATCAAAAAAACAATGAAGGATATGACTGCGGCACCGATGGCTGCATTTTTATCACCCACATAGTCGACGATATTTTGTATGAACCCATTGATGGACATTCCCGGGCGATAGATACGGGCAAGTATGTCTTTTAGGCTGTTGCCAACCTGTTTTGCTTCGTCAAGCTTCAGGTTATTGCCTTTCCCCATAATCACTTCCCCCATGTAGATAATGTGGTTTGCCCTGTCGTTTATTGATTGTCCCAAAACCCGGCAATGATTCCAACCAGACCTGGTCCGAAGTGTGCTTTTGTAAACAAAAAACCTGATATTTCAATGAGTTCAAAAGAGCAACTTTTGCCTGGCATATAGGATAATCACCTGTTTTTGGCATGGAGCATGCAAGTATTCGGGTAGAGAAGTCATTGAGACAGATTTTTGACAGAAACACTGTTTGGGAAATAGAGGAAAAATATAATGAGTGCAGCAATGAACAGCCAGAATCCCAAGGCAAATGATGAAGTAATTCAATGGGTCACATTTAAACTGGACGAAGAAATATATGGCATCAATGTTATGCAGGTACAGGAAGTCCTTCGCTTGACAGAGATTGCCCCTGTTCCGGGTGCTCCCGATTATGTTATGGGAATTGTTAACCTGCGTGGCAATGTTGTTACTGTTATCGACACGCGTAAACGTTTTGGACTCTTTCAAAAAGAACCCGACGATGCTACCCGTATTGTCATCGTCGAAGTTGATAACCAGGTGATAGGTATTCTTGTCGACAGTGTTGCCGAAGTTGTAAATCTGCGCACTTCAGAAATAGAAACTACACCTAACCTGGGTGAAGATAATGAGAGTTCTAAATACATCCAGGGCGTATTTAGTAAGGATGATGAAATTCTGATACTTGTGGATGTAAATAAAATGCTAACAGAAAGTGAGTGGGATGCCGTAAGCGGCTTTTAATATTCCCATGAGTCAATGTCAGACTTAAAAACGATTAATCCGCTTTCTCAACCTGCGCCAATAAGGCCGGTAAGTAAAGATTCTGCAAAAAAGGAAAACCGCAGAAAAAAGAAGGAAAAGAAGGCTCTGGATCAGGAAGAGGCAAGTAATGATAAGGGACATATTAATGAATACATATAAAAAAGCAGGCAGAGCGTCTCAGGAAGAGCAGCTTTGATACAACCAGGAGGGCTGTATCACTGTCATGAGGTATACCATGGAAGGTATACCTTGATTCATAAACTTAATAATTGACTTTGAAGAGTTAAAGCCATGAACGCAAACTATTTTGAATTATTAAATAATCTGATACCGGTTATGTTATCCGTTATTGTTATGATTCTGGTTATTGAAACGATACACCTGCGTAAAAGGACCCAGACGCAAAATCGTAGAATCAACCAATTGAATGAAGAGTTAAATGCCTTGCTTTCATGTAGTCGTGGAATTTCAGAACGTTTACATAATTATCAACATCAATTTCGTAATATCACCGAAAGACAGGATAAACTGGAAGTAGGTGAACCGGGTAGTACCGGTTATAAACAGGCAATAGCTTTATTCAATCGGGGCGCTACGGAAGAAGAAATGTTGTCTACCTGCGATCTGAGTCGTGGGGAAATTAATCTAATTACTCATCTACAACGTGCAAAATCAAAAAATCAGGCACATGCGGGATAAATCCTTATTACGCATTGCATCCAAATTCATAATTCTTTAATCTTCGCAGCCTCGATTCGTCGAGTATGATCTCTATATATAATGAATCCGGAGAGGTGTCCGAGTGGTTGAAGGAGCACGCCTGGAAAGTGTGTATACGGTAACCCCGTATCGAGGGTTCGAATCCCTCTCTCTCCGCCAATAAATAATAAAACCGGCTGTAGCCGGTTTTTTTATTTATTAAGTGAAAAAGAA
>JBNLAL010000148.1:0-4817 GCA_050302115.1 Gammaproteobacteria bacterium
GCATTTGAATTTTTCACCTTGTTTCAGGTTTACCATAGGGTTGAAGATCAAGCGCCTGTCCGGGCCATAGCTGGCCAGCGCATAATACAGACGTTCGGCCCAGTCACTGGGACGAAACTTGTTGCCTTCTTTGGTTTCCCCTTTGATCAGTATTTTTTTAATCGTCATTTTGATGCCACTGTTTGTACATAACCGCATATTTCGCGGCGCAGCATTATAAGGGAGAGAGGGGGATTTTACGAATGGGAATTTTCGTCCTCTATGGCATGCCAATCAACGCCCTGATCTCCAGAAGCAAATCGTCATGCCAGTAGTGTTATGGTATTCAGTTGTTTAATAAACAGATTCTTTATATTTTTCTAATAGACTTTTGCCCGCGGGTGTCGATTTGCTTAGCCATTCGATTAGCAGTTCTTCTTTTTCTTCTTCAGTAAGTTGCCAGTTTTGGTTGGCATCTTTTATTTTATTGATTAAATAATAAAGGCTGATACCAGCACTGACGGAGACGTTATAACTTTGAGTAAAGCCATGGATGGGGATTTTAACTTTATAATCTGCAGCATCTTCGATTTTTTGACTGATGCCGGTTTCTTCACAGCCAAAACAGATGGCAAGTTTGTCATTAACAGGAAGTTGTTCAAGTGGGATGCAGTCTTTACTTAATGTCATCGCAACCAGTTTATAATTACTTTCTAGTAATTGTTCGATGCATTCAGTACGACCGTTCTCTCCATCAAAGCATTTTATGTCTGTCCATTTATTCGCACCTTTAACGACCATTTTGTTAAATTTGTACTCATTTCTATCCTGTATGGCATGCAATTCCTGAATTCCCAGACATTCACAAGTCCGAATAATCGCACTGGCATTTTGCGGTTGATAAATATCATCAAGCACGACGGTCAAAAAGCGAGTGCGCTGGTTAAGAATGCCTTTAATCAATGCGATGCGATCATTATTGATGACATCATTAAAACGATTGATGATTTTTCGCCGTTGTTCAGTCTTCACGTTGATCGGGCGCGGACTCCCAACTTTCTCCTTCGATAATCGTGCCTGATGGTGTTTCGTGAATTTCGACACGTGACTGGATAAAGTTGGAGAGCAGGTGCTTTGCTATGTTTTTTCGAATTCCTGGAATCAGCGCAATAAATCCAAATACGTCAGTAAAAAAGCCGGGGGTTAATAATAGTGCACCGGCAACAAGCAGAATTAATCCTTCAACTAACTCCGTTGCAGGGAGTATCCCTTCATCCATATTCATCTGGACCTTGGCCAGGGTAGACAGGCCTTGATTACGCAATAAAGCTGCTCCCAGGACGGCCGTTCCGATGACAAGAAATATGGTGTATCCGACACCAACAATTTCGCCGATCTTGATGAGAATTGCGATTTCGATAATTGGTACAATCAGAAAAAGAAGAAAAAGCAGTTTAAACAAACGAAATAGCTCCGCTACAAAATATTAGTGAGTGTTTCTGGCATTATTCATTATGTGTGGGCAAAATACTAATTTCCAAGACGGATCATGCAAATTTCAAAGATTATGGGAAATGAAAAAAAGCATTTAATAGTTTTAAGTACTTGTCCGGGCTCTATCTCTGCCAAGAAGATAGCACGGGACCTGGTAGCGGAAAAATTAGCAGCATGTGTGAATGTTGTTCCTGGAGTGCAGTCATGGTTCCGTTGGATTAACAAGGTTGATAACGCGAATGAACATATGTTGGTTATCAAGACTACTGCCGGTGCCTACAAGGCACTCGAAAAGCGTATAAAAATGCTGCATCCGTACGAACTTCCTGAAATCATTGCTGTCCCTATTCATACGGGCCTGGCGGATTATCTGGAATGGGTTAGTACAAATACCGATAATGAAACTGATTAAATACTGCACACTCTGTCTCTTCTTTTTGTTTTCACTTTCACCTGTCTATGCAGATGGTATTGGTGAAAAGCTGGGCAATATATTTACCTTTCAGGATACGCCTGCTAACGATGAAATACTCGATCCTGATATTGCGTTTAAAGTCACAGCCGAAAGCTTTTCAAATAATCAATTAATTCTCTATTGGGAGATCGAGCCCGGTTATTATCTCTATAAAGATAAATTTAAAATTGAACCTGCCAATTCTTTAGTGTCATTAGGCACATTTACATTTCCCGCAGGAAAGAAAAAGGAAGACCCGATCTTTGGTGAGGTCGAGGTTTATTACAATCAGAACAATGTACAAATTCCTTTTCAATTGACTGACAAGGAACAAAAGGAAATTGTACTTAATGTCGCTTATCAGGGTTGTAAGGAAGACGCGGTTTGTTATCCACCGATAAAAAAGACAATTACAGCGACGATTATTCCTGTAAGTGTTACTGACAATCAAATCAAATCAGAACCACTTATCCAGTCGGAACAGGATTCAATTACACAGAAACTCAAGGACAAGAATTTACTGATAAATATCCTGTCATTTTTTGGTTTTGGTTTTCTATTGGCGTTGACTCCATGTGTTTTTCCGATGATACCGATCTTGTCTGGAATAATAGTGGGTCAAGGTGAAAAAATTAATCGAACCAGAGCAATAGCGTTATCTTTAAGTTATGTTGTTTCTATGGCGCTCACTTATGCTGTTTTAGGTGTAATTGCCGGTCTATTCAGTATTAATCTACAGGCTGCATCTCAAAATCCGTGGGTATTAACTTTTTTTAGTGGTGTGTTTGTTTTGCTGGCTTTATCTATGTTCGGTTTTTATGAATTACAAATTCCCGCAAGTTGGCAATCAAAGCTATCTAATGCGGGTGCTTCATCAAATAAAGGCACACTGAAAAGTGCTGCAATAATGGGTGTGTTATCCGCCATTATTGTTGGACCTTGTGTTGCCCCGCCGTTAGCCGGTGCCTTGTTATATATCAGTCAAACCGGGAATGCCTTATTGGGCGGAGCAGCTTTATTTGCAATGGGACTTGGTTTTGGTGTGCCTTTATTAGTTGTCGGTGCAACCTCGGGTGAATTATTGCCTCGTGCAGGTACATGGATGGAAACGATTAAGCAGATCTTTGGTGTTGTGATGCTGGGTGTGGCCATCTGGTTTATGGAAAGAGTTTTGCCCGCCTCCATCGTTCTGCTTTTATGGGCATTACTATTTATTGCAACTTCAATATTTATGGGTGCACTGGATCGCATAGAGGCGGTGACAACGCAATGGCAACGTTTATGGAAAAGCCTGGGTCTGGTGATGCTGATCTATGGAGTTGTTTTGATCGTTGCTGCAGCAATAGGTGGTGGAACAGTATTAAAACCTTTCAAACAGATTTCTTTTACAGAACAATTTGCAAGTGATGATCTTTCTTTTGAATATGTTTCCAGTATGGAAGAATTAAATAATGAACTATTACGTGCCAGTCAAAATGGACAAACAGTCATGCTCGATTTTTACGCAGACTGGTGTGTAGTTTGTAATGAGCTTGAAGCATATACCTTTCCTGATCCGGAGGTTCAAACTGTTTTACAACCGGTAAAATTATTGAAAGCCGATGTCACTAAAAATGATCAAGATGATAAAGAGTTGTTAAAACATTTCGAGTTGTTTGGTCCACCGGCGATTTTGTTCTTTAATGGTAACAAGCAAGAAATCAGATCACATCGTCTGGTTGGATATATAAAACCGGAACCTTTTGTTGAGCATATAAAACAAGTCACCTCTCAATGAAACGATGGCAATTGGCACTGTTGGTGATCGTGATCGCCATGTTATCCGGCTTTGCAGGATACTTACTGCAGCAGCAAACGCGTTCGTCAAATAAAGAAGAAGTTAAGCAGGTTGTTAATCCGTTTTTGCCAAAGATTGAAAATGTTGAAGGTACCCAAGTACCTGAATTCAGTCTGGTCGATGTAAATGGTCAACAACGTTCAATATCTGAATGGCAGGGCAAGGTTATAGTACTTAATTTCTGGGCAACCTGGTGTGCACCTTGTCGGCATGAAATACCTGCCTTTGTTGAATTGCAAGATCAATATGGTGAAGCGGGTTTACAGTTTATTGGTATAGCACTACATACGGCGGAAGAAATAAAAGACTTCATTTCAGAATTCAATGTAAACTATCCAAACCTGGTTGGGGATAATGATGTTATTGCCCTGGGCAAGAAACTGGGGAATGATATAGGTGCTTTGCCTTACACGGTCGTTATTGGTCGGGATGGAAAAATTGCTTTTACCCGACGTGGTCCATTATTAAAAGTGGAAGCTGAAGAGGTCATAAACTCACTTTTATAGACGAAAAAGCCACATTATTCTGATTCGTATTTCCTTAAAAATACTGCTAAACTAGCCAAACTTGCAGCGATCGTCGCTGAAAATTCAATAAATATAGTCTTTTTGGGGTGTGTCTTGAAATTTCTTGTGCTTAATGGGCCGAATTTAAACCTTTTAGGGGAGCGTGAGCCTGAAGTTTATGGTACGACGACTTTGGCTGAAATCGATGACAGGATCATCGAGTTAGCGAAAGAAAGGGGTCATGAGTTGTCTGCATTCCAGAGTAATGCCGAACATGAGTTGATAGACCGTATTCATGCCGCAAAAAAATCCGGGGTTGATTGCATTTTGATCAATCCGGGTGCTTTTACACATACCAGCATTGCGTTACGTGATGCTTTTTTGGGTACACAGCTTCCTTTTATCGAAGTTCATCTCTCAAATGTTTTCTCGCGGGAAGATTTCAGAAAGCATTCTTACTTGTCCGATATTGCCATTGCCGTTATTAGCGGTTTGGGTGCGTTCGGTTATGAACTAGCGTTGTTAGGCGCAGAACAATATTTAAAAA
>JBNLAL010000149.1:0-4810 GCA_050302115.1 Gammaproteobacteria bacterium
TTTTTCTTTTTAATGTTTTTATAATCTCTTGGCACTACATAACCTCTGGAGCAGAGACCCCAAGTAGTGAAAGACCATTTTGAATGACTTGTTTGGTTGCGTCAATTAATGCAAGTCGTGCATTTCTTATTTTGCTATCTTCAACGATAAATTTACTAGCATTGTAATAACCATGAAAGTCATTAGCTAGATCCTTCAGGTAATAGGCCAACTGGTGTGGCTCATAAGCATCAGCAGCATTGACAATGATTTCCGGATAACGAGCCAAATTTGCCAATAAATTTAATTCATGAGGTTCGTTTAGCACAGATAATTGTTCGACTGCATCTTTTCTATTGTAGCTATATCCTTTTTCATCCAGTTGTCGAAAGACACTGCAAATTCGCGCATGCGCATACTGAATATAATAGACCGGATTATCGTTAGATTCTGATTTTGCCAATTCCAGATCGAAATCCAGGTGTTGTTCACTTTTTCGAAGAATATAGAAAAAACGGGCTGCGTCTTTACCCACTTCATTTTGTAATTGTTTAAGTGTGATGAACTCGCCAGAACGAGTCGACATTTGAAGTTTTTCCTTGCCACGATAGAGTGTCGCGAACTGAACCAATAATACTTCTAATATTTCATCGGCATTATGACCCATTGCGCTTAGAGAGGCTTTGACCCTGGGGATATAGCCGTGATGATCTGCGCCCCAGATATCAATAATCTTTTTGAAGCCGCGCTCGATTTTATCTAAATGGTAGGCAATATCCGAGGCGAAATAGGTTGCTTGTCCATTTTCCCTTACCAACACCCTGTCTTTTTCATCACCCAGTTTGCTTGAAGCGAACCATTGCGCTCCTTCTTTCTCATAAACCCAATCGCTGCTAATTAATTGATTGAGGCACTGTTTGACTTTATTGTTATTAACCAGTGAACGTTCAGAAAACCAGTTTTCATAAGTAACGCCAAAATCATGCAGGTCATCTTCAATAGTTTTCAGGATGGCGTTCAACCCGGTATCGAATATGATTTCGTAATCTTCATCGCCTAAAGCGTTTTTACATAATTGGATCAACTTATCGATCATTAATTCAGCATCTGCTTCCTGATAGATATCCTCGATCAAATCGATGCCTTTCATGAAACGATCCTGTTCCTTTTCATAAAGTTGGTAGGCAATATCTTTAATATAATCACCACGATAAGCACTTTCGGGAAAAGGTAAGGCTTCACGATGTTGTTGGAGATAGCGTAACCAGATACTGGCTGCCAATATGTCCATTTGTCTGCCAGCATCATTAATATAGTATTCACAACTTACATCGTAGCCTGCTTTTCGTAGCAAATTGGCTACGGCCGCACCATAGGCAGCACCGCGTCCATGACCGATATGCAGGGGTCCGGTCGGATTGGCAGAGACAAACTCGATCAAGGTAGGCGTGTTTTGACCTATATCGGAATCGCCAAATTTTTCTCCCTGTTTAAAGACTTCTTTTACAACTGTGTGGTATGCACCCGGTTTCAGGAAGAAGTTAATAAAGCCCGGTCCGGCCAGTTTCGTTTTTTCCAACAATTCAGATTCAGGTAAGAAGCGAATTATGTCCGTAGCTAACTCACGCGGATTGCATTTCGCCTTCTTTGCCAGAACCATCGCAATGTTTGAGGCAAAATCACCATGTGCAGGATCACGAGAATATTCAATTTGTATAGGGATCTCACCAATATTATCAATACCCCTTTCAGAGGCTAAACAATCAAGTGATTGTGATAACAGTGTTTGAATTTGTTTTTTCAATTATTTTCCAGGCTTTAAAAAAAAGTCGCACATTCTAGTGTTTTTCTTATTGAAGGAGAAGGTGAGATGTCTATTTTACTACGGTAAGACCCAGATTCTCCCAATTTTGCATACCACCGCGGTACCATTTCAGTTTATGGGCAGGGTAACCAAAACGTAACAGGGTTTTGATATTGGTTGGAGATTGTCCACACCACATGCCGTTACAAAAAAGCACCAGAGTCTTTGCCGAGGAAAAATCCCACAGTCCTTCAAGGCTCACTGCGCCAAATGTTTTTTCCAGTATCTCGGCGATTTGAAACGGATCGGCACCTGCTCCAGGTTTTAATGAGGTCCAGGGAATGTTTATCGAACCAGGAATAGTGCCTTTTTCTACCCAGTCAGGTGTACGTGAATCGATGACCAGAATAGTTTCATCTCCATTAGATCCTCGTTTCAGGTAATCCAGCATTTCAAGTTCACCTATGGTCTCTACTCCTTCCGCAATCGTTGCGGGCTGTATGCAAAAAGGCGGGCACTTTCTGGATGTAATTGCATAGTCAGGGTTAACGGTATTGCCCGGTGTCTGGTTTCTCTGGATACGTACTTTTTTGCCTTTATGTATAACATCAACGTAGGCAAGACCGTCCGTAATCTGAACGGATACTGGTTCTGCAAAGACAGGATGGTTAAAAAGTATCAGTGATAATATTAAGGACAGTTTAAATTTGTTCATGCTTATATCCTGTTTGTCATGCCATGTCTTGAGGATCGATATCTAATGACCAACGTATTTTTTTAGACAGTTTCATTGATTCAAGTTGCAATAACCAGTCATCCAGATCTTTATGAAGGTTATTTCTATTATTCGATTGGATAATTAATTGTAATCTAAAACGGCCGCTGCGTTTCTCAATGAGGGCAGGAATAGGTCCAAAAACGGATAAATTAATATTTTTATAGGCTTTTAATTTATCGGACGCCTGATTGAGAAAGTGTTTGGCATCATTAATATGATGTGCCTCAGCCCTTAATAATGCCATGTAGGTATAAGGTGGCAGACTGGCGTGTTGACGTTCTTGCAGCAATGTTTTTGTACATTGATTGTATCCGGCTTTAATCAGTTGATGAAAAAGAGGGTGCTCAGGGTTGTACGTTTGTACAATAACAGTGCCTTCTTTTTCTCCCCTTCCACTGCGGCCACTGACCTGCATAAATAATTGTGCGAGTCTCTCGCTTGCTCTGAAGTCCGTTGAAAAAAGACCTCTGTCCGCATCGACAATGGCAGTCAACGTGACATTAGGGAAATGATGGCCTTTGGCAAGCATCTGTGTTCCTATAAGGATATCAATTTCCCCGGAATGAATTTGATCTAACATGGAAGACATCGCCTCTTTTCTACGTGTTGTATCCCTGTCTATTCGGGCAATAATCTTATCGGGAAATAATTCTGCAAGTACTTCTTCGATACGTTCCGTACCATGCCCCAGTAAATTGAGTTCATTATTACAATCAGGGCAAGCGCTCATATTTTGTCGCTGGCTATCACAGTGATGACAAATTAATTTATTGGATAGTTTGTGATAGGTGTAGGGCATATCGCAACGAGGACATTCCGCCTTCCAGCCGCATTGATGACAAATCAGATTAACGGCATAACCTCGACGGTTTAAAAATAACAATACCTGATTATTATTTTTCAGGTGTATGGTCATTTCATCAATTAGTGTTTGTGATAAAGCTCCATACATCTTTTTTCCACGGATATCGATTAAGCGATAAACGGGTGGTTTGGATAAACCAGCTCTGACAGGCAGGATAAGATGTTCATATTTATTTTTATTAACGTTATAAAGTGACTCCAGTGAAGGTGTTGCTGAGCCGAGGATAACAGGCACCTTATCCCTTGAAGCGCGGATAACAAGCATATCTTTTGCAGAATAACGAAAGCCTTCCTGCTGTTTATATGAGAGATCGTGTTCTTCATCGATAATATATAGTCCTGGACTGGCCAGCGGTGTCCAGACTGCTGAACGTGTGCCTAAAACGATCTTCGCTTTACCCGTTTTCGCTGCATGCCAATATTGGGCACGTTCAACATCGGATAATCCAGAATGTTGAATAGCAATGTTACAATCAAACCGGTCTTTAAAACGTTGTACAAGTTGAGGGGTAAGACCAATTTCGGGAAGTAACACAAGCGCCTGTTCACCGGAATTGATGACTGACTCTACCGAAGACAAATATATCTCTGTCTTGCCACTGCCGGTAAGTCCGTCAAGCAGGAAGACAGTGGGTGTATCAAGTGAATTAATGACTTTTTTTATAGCCGACTTTTGATCTTGATTAAGTGATAAATTACTTTTATTAATTTTTAATTGTGTATGAGTTTCTTCTGCATATATTTTTTCAATTAATTCCTTTTTTTCTAATGCTTTTAATGTCGGTTTAGTATTTGAAAAAAGCGGGACCAATTCAGTTTCGTTAATGGGTTTGTTTTGTTGTTTTAAATAATTCAGTAACTGAGCTTGTTTGGGAGCTCTTTTCAACAAGTTAGGATCTGCTTCCTCACCCATACGCGATAATTTCCATGCGGTCTTTTGCAGTTTTTCAAACTTATTTTCTTTTCTCAGCCAAATTGGCAAGGCATTGAACAGGACTTCACCAATGGGGTGGTGGTAATAACGACTTGTCCAAATTATTAAATCCAGCAGTGATTTATCAATTACAGGTTGATGATCGATGATGTGATTTATTTTTTTTAACTTATTTTCTGGAAAATCACTTTTGTCGGTTGTTGATACCAGAATGCCAATCACATTTTTTCTTTTACCAAAGGGAACAGATACACGTATACCCGGTTTTATTTTACTGATGTCATATTGATCGGGCAGTAGATAATCAAAAAGACGGCGTAAAGGTGTAGAAACCGCAACACGTAAAATACAGTGGTTTGCAGTCATTTATGGATTAAATCTTTTACTTCTTTAAGCGTGGCCCTTTTCATTGGCTTTGCTGATATAGGATCAAAGGGAGGAGTATTAATTA
>JBNLAL010000150.1:0-4776 GCA_050302115.1 Gammaproteobacteria bacterium
TTCATTTGATGGTGGAATCGCCATAGCTTCTCGATATTTTGCGACGGTACGTCGCGCAACATTGATTCCCTGATCTTCCAAAATGGCTGCTATTTTACTGTCACTCAATGGTTTGTTTGGTGTTTCCGCACTTATTAATTTTTTAATCAAGGCGCGGATAGCAGTGGAAGAACATGCCCCACCATAGTTGGTGCTGACATGACTGGAAAAGAAATATTTTAATTCAAAAATCCCACGTGGTGTATGCATATATTTTCTTGTAGTAACACGGGAGATAGTGGATTCATGCATGCCTAAAGCTTCAGCTACATCGTGTAATACCAGAGGTTTCATAGCTTCTTCCCCATATTCAAGAAACGCCCGTTGGCGTTCAACAATACAGGTTGTTACCTTCAATAACGTTTCGCTACGACTACGCAAGCTTTTTATAAACCAGCGTGCCTCTTGTAAATGAGTTTTGAGTGAATTGTTGTCCGCACTATTATCTGCGCGTTTGATCATATTGGCATAGGCTGAGTTAATGCGCAGGTGAGGAATGGCATCAGTATTAAGCTCTACTTTCCAGACGCCTTTATCTTTTTTGACATAAACATCGGGGACGACATATTCAGTTCGGGTTTCATTGATCTGGCTACCGGGACGAGGGTTCATTGACTGAATGAGTGCGATAACTTCCGTCAGTTCTTCCCTGTCCAGTTTCATTTTACGCATGAGTTGGTTGTAATCATGTGAGGCCAGTAAATCCAGGTGGTTTTCAACCAGGAATTTTGCTTCATCCAGTCTTAAGGTATCAGGATCGCATTGTCTTAATTGAATGTTTAAACATTCCTTGATATCCCGGGATCCTACGCCCACCGGATCCATAGTTTGGATCATTCGTAGTACAGCCTCTATTTCTTCAACGCCAATTTCGTCATTTTCGTCTTCAACAGAAGCCAGAATGTCTTCCAGTGTTCCGGTTAGATAACCATCATCGTCCAGCGAATCAATAATTGTCATGGCTATCACCTTGTCAGTATCCGTTGTTGGTGTCAGATTAAGCTGCCATGCAAGGTGTTCACGTAAGGTCTTTTCTCCCGAGTCCTGATTTTCAAAACCATCATAATTATTGTTGTCCGCCGGTTTTGAATAACTGCCGGGGCTGTCATACACATCTTCCCAGGCGCTATCGACAGGCAGATCATCAGGGATCGTGTCCTGATTTGTCCCTGTTTCCTGGGTAGAGGAATCTTGATCATCGCTACTGACTTGTTCACCCTGAACCGCAGAAGTTTCCGTATTGCTGTTATCGGAATCTCCTTCATCCATTTCGAGCATCATGTTGGATTCAAGTGCTTCTTGAATCTCAGTCTGTAATTCCATGCTGGACAATTGCAACAGGCGTATTGCCTGTTGCAATTGCGGAGTCATAGTCAGACTCTGACCGATTCTCAGTTGTAAAGAAGGTTTCATATAATCAAGTTTAACTTAAAATACATCTCTTTGAATAAATCTCTTTAGAACAATTCTTATAATGTAAATTGATCTCCAAGATATACATCCCTGACTTGCTCATTGTTTAGTATTTGTTCCGGCGTACCTTCCGCAAGGATTTTGCCATCATTAACGATATAGGCACGGTCACAGGTTCCCAATGTTTCCCGGACATTATGATCAGTAATTAAAATGCCAATTCCATGCTCACAGAGACGATGAATTAGTCTTTGGATATCATTGATCGATATAGGATCAATGCCTGCAAAGGGCTCGTCAAGCAACAAAAAATGAGGTTCAGATGCCAACGCTCTGGCAATTTCCAGCCTTCGTCGTTCGCCTCCTGATAAACTCATCCCCAGATTATCGCGTAAATGAGCGATATGAAACTCTTGTAATAATAGTTCCAGTCTTTGTTTTGCTTTATGAGGCTCATTCGGTAAACGGGTTTCCAGTATCGCCATGATATTTTCTTCAACCGTTAACTTTCTGAACACCGATGCTTCCTGGGGTAAATAACCCAGGCCCAGATGTGAGCGCTCATCCATACTAAGCCGACTGATTTCTCTTCTATCAAGATGAATAGTCCCGCTATCTGATGCAACCAGGCCTACAATCATGTAAAAGCTGGTTGTTTTGCCTGCGCCGTTAGGGCCAAGCAACCCTATTGTTTCGCCACTCTGAATAGTCAGGCTTACATCGGTAACGACCTTGCGTGAACGATAGGTTTTCGACAGGTGACGAACAGATAAAATGCTCATAATTTATTAATGTTATAATTATATTTATCAAGCATCATGACATTGGTTTAAAAATGGGCAATGCTGATTAACTACATATGTCCTTTTTATATTATTCTTCTTTCTTCTTTTTGATGGTAATTCTGACGCGACCATCACCTTTATTCTTGCCGTCTTTTTTAGTTGTTTTAACGGAGCCTTTGGCCTTTACCTGGCTTAACAAGGTATCATATTCAATGCGGCTCCCGGTCATTCTTGAGCCATCCGGTTTTATGACTAATGCATTATCAATCAGGATAATGTAATCCTTTAAAGCATAATATTCCATGCGCAATGATTCAGCCTCATCATACTTTTCGCTGTTGTCAGGTAGTTGGCGATATGTGGCCGGGTTACCCTCCATAATAGCGAGTTCCATGTCACCGTTATCATTAAAGTTCACGGTCAGGGTATGACCGGTTATACGCATAGTGCCCTGGGTTACAACAACATCACCACGATAAATAGTTATGCCTTTGATGTCATCCATATCGGCAGTGTCAGCAACGATCTCCATGTCTTGCTGTTTATCCGTTGAGAGCGCGTATGCACCACATGCATATACAGTTAATAACAGGATTGTCAGAGATTTAAAGCTCATTTTTGGGAGGGATAATCGTTTGTACATTATTTAGGAACTCCATACGTTGTTCTTGCATATAGGCGCGCATACCAACCGAATTCGTAATCTGTCTTTTTGTTATTAAGGTTGCCGGTTTATCCGTTTCAGCATATTCCTGATCAACCAGTACCCGGGCGTCTTCAGCGATGACCTCCAGTTTCAGATCGCCAAATTCATCGTCTTGATGTAAATATACATTACCGCTAAGTAAAATTACTTCATTGTTTGATGTAACCCAGCCTTTATCGGACTTTACAAAAATGGGTGCCTGATCCTCGCGAAATATTTCCAGCTCCGGGTCATTGAGTTCGCTGGTGTCATCATCCGGATAGTGTGCCATATAACTGGCATTCAGCCTGTTTTTGGGTGTGCCATCTTCTTCCATTGTCAGGGTGGAAAAGTTTTCCAGGTAATAGTCGGGATAGTGTGCAAGTTTGCTTAATTGTTCCAAATTGTCGTCAGTTAATTCATTCAAGACCCAATAACTGAGACCAGCAATAAGCACAAGAACAAAAGCGAGTTTCCATCTTCCTGATAACATCAGTGCAAATTTCGGCGTCAGGGCTCAAGATAAGCCTTGATGCGGTCCTCAAGTTTTCCCTGCGCCTGCATAATCAGTTCACATATTTCTCTTACAGCACCCTTTCCGCCAGGGTTTTCAGTAATCCAGCTTGCATGTTTTTTTACTTCCGGGTGCGCGTCGGCAACAGCGATGGGTAATCCGACTCTGGCCATTGCAGGCAAGTCGATTACGTCGTCGCCGGTGTAAGAGACCTGTTCTTTTGTTAAAGAAAGCTCCTCGATCAAATTCGTCAATTTTGCACCTTTATCTTTTTGTCCCTGATAAACATATTTGATACCAAGTGATGCCATTCGTTCAGAGACAATATTTGATGAACGGGCAGTAATTACGGCAATGTCGCAACCCGTCTCCAATAGCATAACCAGCCCATGGCCATCACGGACATGAAAGGCCTTATATTCATTTCCGCTTTCGCCAAGTATCAGTCTGCCGTCTGTTAATACACCATCGACATCAAATACAGCGAGTTTGATTAAAGCGGCTTTTTCCAGAAAAGTCTTTTTGTCGATTAAGTTCATACTACTCGTGCCTTCAGTAAATCGTGCATGTTAATAATGCCGATTATTTTTTCGTCTTCATCAACAACGACCAAAGCATTAATTCTATAGTTTTCCATGACAGCAAGTGCCGAGGCAGCAAGTTCATTTGCCTTTATTGTTTTACCATGTTTTGTCATCACATCTTTGACCAGACATTTTTTTATATCAATACTTGAATCAAGTGCACGACGAACATCGCCGTCAGTAAATATCCCCAGCACCTTGTCATTGTTATCCACGATTGTTGTAACACCCAATCCCTTTTGAGTCATTTCTACAAGAGCATCTTTCAATAAAGACTCCTCTCCAACTTTCGGTATTTCATCGCCAGTATGCATAATGTCTCTGACATGTAGTAACAAACGTCGACCAAGCATTCCTCCCGGATGTGATAATGCGAAGTCGTCTTCACTAAAATTTCGTGCATCAAGTAATGAAATTGCAATGGCATCACCCATCACTAATGTTGCCGTAGTACTTGCAGTCGGCGCTAATCCCAGTGGACAAGCTTCTTTACTTACACTGACATCGATATTAACGGTTGCAGATTTTGCGAGAGTAGACTTGCTGTTGCCCGTTAAGGCAATCATCGGCGTGTTTAGGCGTTTAATTACCGGTAACAAAGCAACAACTTCGTCCGTTTCTCCGGAATTCGACAGTACCATAACAACATCGCTTGAAGTTATCATGCCCAGGTCGCCATGGCTGGCTTCACCGGGGTGCACAAAAAAAGCGGGCGTGCCGGTACTGGCTAGTGTCGCTGCAATCTTGTTTCCAATA
>JBNLAL010000151.1:0-4669 GCA_050302115.1 Gammaproteobacteria bacterium
CACTATCAAAAATATCACCAAATCCGGCTCCGCCAAATCCGCCGGCTCCAGGTCCACCAGCTCCGGCATTGACGCCGGCGTGACCAAATTGATCATAGGCAGCACGTTTTTGGGAATCTGACAAAACTTCATACGCCTCTTTAGCTTCCTTGAATTTTGTTTCAGCGCTGGCATCGCCTTCATTACGATCTGGATGGTGTTTCATAGCCAGGCGTTTATAGGCTTTCTTTATTTCAGCTGCATCCGCATTTTTGGAAACACCTAAAACTTCATAATAATCACGTTGTTCTGCCATGTTGGTACTCTTTATATAAACCCGTTTTTATTTGTGTACTTATGCAGCGTTTAAAAATACTGAAACGCAAACAAGCCCGGAGAACTTTTTTATTCTCCAGGCTGTTCGATATTACTTTAATAACTAGATGATGATTGTTTTACTGCTATTATTTGTCGTCGTCTTTGACTTCTTCAAATTCAGCATCAACAACATCATCGTCTTTATTAGTTGAACTACTCTCAGCTTCAGAAGCTGTTTCTGCACCCGGAGCGGCTCCGCCTTCCTGCTGTTCGGCATAAGCACGTTCGGCCAGTTTGCCTGCAACTTCGGTTAACTTGGTTGTCTTTTCAGAAATCAGATCCTTATCATCACCCTTAATTGCTTCTTCAAGATCAGCAATTGCGGCTTCGATATCTTTCTTCTCCTGTTCTTCAACCTTATCACCCATTTCTTTCATGGATTTCTGTGTTGCATGGATCATGTTTTCAGCCATGTTGCGGGTTTCAATCAGTTCTTTCGCTTTACGATCTTCTTCCGCATGTGCCTCAGCATCTTTCACCATCTTGTCGATCTCTTCATCTGACAAACCACTTGATGCTTTAATGACAATCGACTGTTCTTTACCTGTTGCCTTATCTTTCGCTGACACATTCAAAATTCCGTTAGCATCGATATCGAAGTTAACTTCAATCTGCGGTACTCCACGTGGTGCCGGTGGAATATCACTCAGGTCAAAACGACCTAAAGATTTATTACCTGTCGCCATTTCACGTTCGCCTTGTAAGACATGAACAGTAACCGCTGTCTGGTTATCATCCGCAGTAGAAAAAGTCTGACTTGCCTTGGTTGGTATAGTCGTGTTCTTTTCAATCAACTTGGTCATAACACCACCCAGTGTTTCAATACCCAGTGATAATGGTGTTACGTCTAGCAAGAGTACGTCTTTAACATCACCGCCCAATACACCAGCCTGAATTGCAGCACCAACTGCAACGGCCTCATCAGGGTTAACGTCTTTACGTGGTTCCTTGCCAAAGAATTCCTGAACCTTTTCCTGCACTTTCGGCATACGGGTTTGACCACCTACCAGAATGACGTCTGTAATTTCTGATGAATCAACACCGGCATCTTTAAGTGCAATCTTGCAAGGTTCAATCGTACGCTCGACCAAATCTTCAACTAATGATTCAAGCTTGGCTCTACTGAGTTTCAGATTAAGGTGTTTTGGACCACTGGAGTCTGCCGTAATGTATGGCAGGTTCACATCGGTCTGTTGACTTGACGACAATTCAATCTTGGCTTTTTCTGCTGCTTCCTTAAGACGTTGTAACGCTAATGGATCATTGTGCAGATCAACACCCTGTTCTTTCTTGAATTCATCACAAAGGAAATCAATAATTCTTAAATCAAAGTCTTCACCACCCAGGAAGGTATCACCGTTAGTAGAAAGTACTTCAAACTGATGTTCACCATCGATCTCGGCAATTTCAATGATAGAAACGTCGAAAGTACCACCACCTAAATCATAAACAACGATCTTGGCATCACCACGTTTCTTGTCCATACCATAAGCCAGTGCCGCAGCAGTAGGCTCGTTAATAATACGTTTTACTTCCAGACCGGCAATACGACCCGCATCTTTGGTTGCCTGACGCTGTGAATCGTTAAAGTAGGCAGGAACGGTAATCACCGCTTCTTTCACTTCTTCACCCAGATAGTCTTCTGCTGTTTTTTTCATTTTCATGAGTACACGCGCAGAAACTTCAGGCGGTGCCATTTTCTTGCCTTTCACTTCAACCCAGGCATCACCGTTATCCGCCTTAACGATCTTGTATGGAACGAGTTTGATGTCTTTTTGTACAGTGTCTTCTTCGAAACGACGACCAATTAATCGTTTAACGGCATACAATGTGTTATCCGGATTAGTTACAGATTGTCGCTTGGCAGACTGACCAACAAGAATTTCCTCGTCATCCGTGTACGCCACGATGGACGGGGTTGTTCTCGCACCTTCGCTATTTTCAATGACCTTTGCCTTTCCACCTTCCAGGACGGCCACACATGAGTTTGTGGTGCCGAGGTCAATTCCAATTATCTTAGCCATTCGTTTTCTCCAATACTTAAATATCTGATTTTTATAAAAAATTCTTTAATTTCTGATTGCTTAATTAAATGAGGTCAAAACCATTATTTTTCAAGCCCTTATTCCAACAATTCTCCATGAATGAGAGATTTTGTTCGAGTACGCGGCACAATGCTTTTGAGGAGCGGAGTTTACATGTAAGTAAATAAGCACCGGAAAAAGCGCTGAAACAAAGTAATCGGACAAAAGATCCATTCATGGTTATTTAGCGACTACCACCATTGCTGGCCTGACCAGACGTCCATTTAACTCATAACCTTTTTGCATAACGGAAACGACGGTACCGGATTCTGTACCCTCAATCTCCTGCATGGATACTGCTTCATGTTGCTCCGGGTTAAATTTTTCACCCTGTGGGTCGACCACTTTGACACCGAATTTTTCCATCGCTGAACTGAACATCTTCAGGGTCAGTTCCATACCCTGTTTCAGGTCATCTATATTCTCTGCACTCTGGGCGGCATTCATACCCAGTTCCAAACTGTCCATAATAGGGAGCAATTCATTAACGAATTTTTCCAGCGCATACTTGTGTGCATTCTCAACATCACGTGCAGTTCGTTTTCGCAGGTTATCCATCTCGGCCTGCGCCCTTAGGGCGGTATCCAGGCTGGCCTTGGCCTGTTCCTTTTCTTTTTCCAACAGGCTTTGTAATGTTTCGACATCGCCTGGTATATGAGATTCACCCGCAGCATTTACTTCCATCTCTTTTGCACCAGTTTCTGCAGCTTCCTCACTGGCAGCAGTTTCATTCAACTCATCCGCCTGAGTAGTATTATTTTCTTGACCTGACATAAATGACCTCTTTATCTAGACAATAAAACCCCTGCACCCTGTCGAGGTGCCTGTTAGTTTAAGTGGGGATTAATTTTTTGAGTTCAAGGCTGCTCCCAGCATTTTGGCTGTTATATCAACAATCGGTATCACACGCTCATAGTGCATACGTGTTGGTCCAATAACACCCAAAACACCCAGGATCTGACCGTCCACCTCATAGGGTGATGTTACTACACTGCAATTATCCAGTACGTCATAACCGGACTCATCACCTATAAATATTTGCATACCATCAGCGTTGATGGCCTGCTCCAGCAAATGCAGAATGTCACGTTTCTGATTAAAGGTTTCAAACAACTTCTTGAGCTTGTCAACATTACAAAGCTCTGCAACATCCATCAGGTTAGTTTGACCGGAAAACAGTAAATCTTCGTTATCAGAATTATCATCATCACTAACAAATGCTGCCTGTGCTATTTCAATGGAGTCCTGCATCAATTGATTTACTTGCTCTTTCATCTTTTCAAGTTCATCAATTATTGAACTGCGGATACTGGTTAGCTCCTTACCGCCAAATAGCTCATTTAAATAATTGGAGATTTCCTGTAATTCAGATGCACTATAGGTTTTTGCCGTATTAATAATCCGGTTTTGTATTTCCTGTCCGTTAACAATCAGGATAACCAGAACCCGGTTGGTCGACAGGGAGACAAATTCAATATGTTGCAACACCGATTTGGTTGAACGCGGTAGCATAACAACGCCTGCCAGTTGGGTAACATCGGACAACATGGATGAAGTTTTTTTCATCAACGACGTCATGTCACTGCCTGGACTTAATTCTCGGGCAATTTGTTCCACCACTTTCGAGTTAAGATCATTAACACGTAGCAGGCTATCAACAAACAAGCGATACCCTTTAACGGTGGGAATACGCCCGGCAGATGTATGTGGAGATTGTAATAACCCCAAATCTTCCAGATCAGCCATGACGTTACGGATCGTTGCCGGGCTCAGGTTCATGTTGGAGTCTTTTGCCAGGGTACGTGAACCAACGGGGGTTCCGTCCTCGATAAAATGCTCCACCAGAACCTTGAAAAGCTGGAGGCTTCTTTCAGAAAGTTGTGTTGAATCAGTGCCTGTAACCATACTAGCCATAGAGAAAATATACAGAATTAGAGAGAATTTAGCACTCTCGCCCTGAGAGTGCAAAATCTGTCCACTCGGGTAGCATATACATTATATATATCCCTATTTTCAAGTATTGGTCAGCACGGCATAGCGTGCTATGTTTGGCAAAACTAACTGAAATTATTATAAAAAATTATGTTTACCCGCATCGGTCTAATTACAAATTCTGGCGTCAAGGCAATTCAGGAAACATTGCGTGAGGTTATTACCTATCTCGGTAGTAAAAACCGTGAAATCATTCTGGACAAGTGTTGTGCAGAGCTCATTGATAATGAAGATTA